>JBNKYV010000272.1:0-6456 GCA_050301075.1 Gammaproteobacteria bacterium | reverse complement strand
GTCAAACGTTTAGGTTTGCCGCCATGCACAGATACTTGGTAAATATGTGGTTTACCGCCACGGTCAGATGTAAATACCAAATTATTACCATCAGGTGACCACGCTGGTTCGGTATCGATCCCATTGTGGTGCGTCAAACGCTGTAAACGCCCAGAGGCAACATGCATTACATAAATCTCAGAGTTGCCATCCTTGGATAACGACATAGCCAAGCGCTTGCCATCCGGTGACCAGGCGGGCGCGCCATTGATACCCTTAAATGCAGCGATACGCTCACGCTGTGCAGTATAGATATCCTGAATCAAAATGACAGGGCGGCGCTGCTCGAACGATACATAAGCCAGTTTGCGACCATCCGGCGACCAGGCTGGCGACATAATTGGCTCGCGTGAACGCAATACCAGTTGCGCATTATGACCATCAATATCCGCCACAAATAGCGAGTAATAGCGCACATTGTTTGTACGCCACATCTTTGAAGTCACATAAGCAATTCGCGTACTAAACGCACCTTTTTCTCCCGTCAGCGTTTCGTAGATGATATCGCTGATACGATGAGCGATTTTACGTAGCTCTTTTTCTTTAACCTTGAATGTGTAGCCGATCTGCTGTTTTTCACGATAGACATCAAACAACTGAAACTGCACATCATAGAGATCCCCGTTCGAAACCACTTTACCAATCACAAGACTGGGAGCCCCGACTAAACGCCAATCACGGAAATTGACCTGCGAACCTTCATGTGGACGCGCCAACAAATCGCTTTTAGCCAACGCATCAAAACGGCCGCTACGCTCCAGATCTGCCGTTACAATCTCAGCAATGTCTTCTGGAGCCTTCATAGCAGGGCCTTGCCAGCCAAACGGCACAATAGCAATCGGCAACCCGCCGGACATACCTTTGGTGATTTCAATGGTCAGCGCTGCATTTGCTGTACCTTGCACAGCAAACCAGATGCAACACATCACCATTAATCGTTTTATCAAATTCAACTACCTAATCCTCAGGATTAAAATCTAAGATCAGTTCTCGAAACTGCTCTATTAACTCGGGCGCTGCCGGTATCGGTAATGGCGATGCATTAAACACCGCAGTTTCTACTGAGCGATCAAACAGTGCGCTACCGCAGCTCTTTACGATCCGTGCGTCGATTACCTGTGCCTTACCCGGGCTGGGTATCAATCTTACGGAAACCGAACAACGATTCCCAGACTGCCAACCGGACGGCCGCAGCCATTTATCCTGAATGCGCTTTTTGATCAAGAACTCGTACTTCGCAAGCTCTGATTGCAACTGACGCTGATGCGCTTCCTGCAAGCGCACCTCTTCCGCAGCCATCATCTCCTGCATCAGGCGCTCTTCTTCCATACGACGCGCCTCTTCCTCGGCTTTACGCTTCGCCTCTTCAGCTTTGCGTTTCTCTTCTGCCACTTTACGTTTGCGCTCTTCTTCGGCCTTACGCTTTGCCTCTGCCTCTTTGCGTTTACGCTCTTCTGCTGCTTTGCGCTCGGCCTCTGCTTTACGTTTTTGCTCCACCTCTAGCTTACGTTTGCGTTCCGCTTCGGCTTTGCGTTTCTGCTCGGCCTCTTGTTTCTTGCGTAACTCTTCTTTGCGTTTACGTTCTGCCGCGTCAGCCTTTCGTTTTTTCTCTTCTTCAGCTTTGCGTTTTTGCTCGGCCTGTTTCTTCTTCTCTAGTTCTCGCTTACGCTGCTCTTCTTCACGACGCTTGCGCTCGGCCTCAGACTGACGGCGCTTATCGTTTTCCAGCTTGCGCTTTTTCTCTTCTTCTGCCCGAATCTTGGATTCGTCGATCATCACCGCCTGAATCACATCGACTTTTGGCGGTGCCTTATGGGAAGAGGTCCAATCGAGACTCAACGATAGCGTCAGCAATAGCACTACATGAATAAATAATGCGAGAAGAAACGCTTTAGGGTTGTCGCCAATAAGTTTAAACATTCGTTATCTATACTGCCGCTACTTACCTTCAGGCGGATCTGTCATCAAACCCACACTTGGTGCACCGGCCTGCTGTAACAACACCATTGCCTGCACAACTGAACCGTAATTCACTTGATTATCGCCACGTACCATAACCGGGGTGTCCGGCGCTTTACGCAGAACAATCTCTGCACGACGAACAACTTCGTCTGCTGTTGCCGGTTTCTTTTCATCCCCACCCACATTGAGATAAAAATTCCCCTTGTAATCAACAGTGACAATCAGCGGGTCTTTGCTCTTTTCATCCAATGGCTGAGCACTGGCTTGCGGTAACTCTACCTTTACACCTTGAGATAACAGCGGTGCGGTAATCATAAAGATCACCAACAGCACCAGCATGACATCAATGTAAGGAACTACATTGATTTCAGACATGGGTGCGCGGCGCTGACGTTTTTGAGTCATAGTCCGGCCCTGTTATTCGCTTTTACCTGAATGCGCCTGACGCTGCAGGATAGAGGTAAATTCATCCACAAAACTATCGTAGTGACTGATCAAACGCTCTACGTCAGTACGGAAACGGTTGTAGGCAATAACTGCAGGGATCGCTGCAAATAGCCCCATTGCCGTGGCAATCAACGCTTCTGCAATACCCGGCGCAACCATGGCGAGCGTAGCTTGCTGTACATTACCCAATGCGCGGAATGAGTTCATGATCCCCCACACCGTACCAAACAGACCGATATAAGGGCTGGTAGACCCCACGGTGGCGAGGAATTGCAGATTAGTTTCCAGTTGATCTGCTTCGCGGTTCAAGCGCACTCGCATAATACGTTGCGCCCCCTCAACGACAGCCATAGGGTCTGGCTCACCTTTTTGGCGCAACTTAACAAACTCTTTAAAACCGGCTTTAAAGATGCGCTCAAGCCCGGATGAGTCTGCATTGTTGTTCACATTCTCATATAGCTTGCTCAAATCACCACCGGACCAAAAACGGTCTTCAAAAGACTCGGCAGCCTGCTGCGCCTCTTTCACTGCTTTCCATTTATTGAAAATAATGGTCCAAGCAAAAATGGATACGATTAACAGCAGCAACATCACCAGTTGCACAAGCACACTGGCATTAGCTACTAGGCTAATAATGGATAAATCAGCAGACACTCCGCATCTCCGTTTGTATAAAGTCAGGTATTGGACATGGACGAAACGAGTCCACGTTCAAACAGGCAATCTGTACGTTACCCCGGCAAAGCTCCTTTCGCTCACCATTATCATTACGCTGAATTGTCTGCTCAAACGTAAGGGCAACTCTCTTTTGGGCAACGATTTTAGCCGTTACCTCCAAGTGATCATTAAAGCGCGCTGGCGCCAAATAATCCAAATCCACGTGGCGCACCACAAAGATAACACTATGCTCATCACGTAGTAGATCTTGCTCAACACCAAAGCTGCGCAACCACTCTGTACGTGCACGCTCCATAAAACGCAGGTAGTTGGCATAGTAAACCACACCTCCTGCGTCGGTATCTTCGTAATAAACTCTGACGGGCCAGGAAAACATTTTGCGCGTTATATCAAATCAATTTCACAATTTTATTAATTACGGATCAATACGATGCCCACATATGTCGGGAACATCAAGTGTCGTCAAATAGATCCAGTACATCCTGATGCTGCTGATCCGCCTGTGGCGGTGGCGCCAAACCAAAATGCTCATAAGCGGCACGTGTAGCGACACGACCACGCAGGGTACGCATCATAAACCCTTGCTGAATCAGATATGGCTCCAGCACGTCCTCAATCGTACCGCGCTCTTCGCCAATGGCAGCAGCCAGACTATCCACCCCTACCGGACCACCATCAAACTTCTGCAGAATGGCCATTAACAACTTACGGTCCATCAAATCAAAACCATGGCTATCCACTTTCAACATATCCAGCGCAGCAGCAGCAACCTCTGCGGTGATGCGACCATCGGCTTTGACTTCAGCATAATCTCGCACACGGCGCAGCAGACGATTGGCAATACGCGGCGTGCCACGTGAACGACGTGCAACTTCTTGCGCGCCTTCAGCCTCTATTTCCAGATTCAAGATATGCGCAGAACGCTTCACGATATGCGTCAGATCTTCAACGCTATAAAACTCCAGGCGTTGCACGATACCAAAACGGTCCCGCAATGGAGAGGTCAGCAAACCTGCACGCGTCGTCGCACCCACCAGTGTGAATGGCGGCAAATCAAGTTTGATAGAACGTGCTGCGGGGCCTTCACCGATCATGATGTCGAGTTGGTAATCCTCCATGGCGGGATAGAGCACCTCTTCCACCACCGGGCTGAGACGGTGAATCTCATCGACAAACAAGACGTCGTGCGGTTCAAGATTGGTGAGCATGGCGGCCAGGTCACCGGGGCGCTCCAATACCGGACCAGAGGTGTGTTTCATCGCAACACCCATCTCGTTGGCGATGATGTTCGCAAGCGTGGTTTTACCCAAACCGGGAGGGCCAAAGATCAGGGTATGATCGAGTGCTTCTTTACGATTTTTAGCAGCCTGAATGAATACATCCATCTGCTCGCGGACAGAGGGCTGACCAACATAGTCGGACAGTTTTTTCGGGCGTATGGCGCGATCTATGGCCTCTTCGTCCTTGGAAGGTGAGGCGGGGCTGATTAGACGATCCGTTTCTATCATAGTGATTTACCAGTGCCTGTTGATGCTAGCCCGCAGCCCCCTTAAGTGCCTGACGAATAATCTCTTCGCTGGGCAGGCCTTCCGTTTTTACGCCCCGCACCATGCGCGCAGCTTCTTGAGGTTTATAGCCCAGCGCGATCAAAGCACTGATGGCATCGTTAATATGGTTGGCCTGAGGCGGTTCGTCCAGGGCGTTGATGGTCTGCGGCAAGGCATTTTCTGCACGAGCCTCCATCTTGTCTTTCATTTCCACGATCAGGCGTTCAGCGGTCTTTTTGCCGACACCCGGCAGGCGTACCAAACTGGCCACATCACCTTCACGCACGCACATGGCAAATGCATCCGCCGACATGCCGGAAAGAATGGTTAAGCCCATTTTTGCCCCAACGCCGTTGACCTTGATCAATTCACGGAAGAAACCACGCTCTGCATCGGTCGCAAAACCGTAAAGCAGCTGCGCATCCTCCCGCACCACCATGTGGGTATAGAGCACAACTTCATCGCCAAGTTCCGGCAATACATAAAAGGTGCTCATCGGGGCATCCACTTCGTAACCAACGCCGCCCACGTCCACCATCAGCTGTGGTGCACGCTTTAAAACCAGTTTGCCGCGCAGGCGACCAATCATGCATTCACCTCTTTCACGAGCAGTCCTTGATGATGATGGTGACACAAGGCACAAGCCAGAGCATCAGCCGCATCCTCTTGAGGCACGCCGGGCAACTTTAATAATGCACGCACCATGAACTGCATCTGTGCCTTATCCGCATGACCTTTGCCTACGATCGCTTTTTTGATTTGTGTAGGCGTGTATTCAAACACTTCCAACTCTCGCATAACAGCTGCGCAAATTGCCGCCCCCCGCGCCTGCCCCAGTTTTAAGGCAGAATCGACGTTTTTGTTGACGAAAACCTGCTCCACAGCAACTTCGCTTGGCTGGAATTCATCAACAATCTGACTAATACCATTAAAGATAGACTTAAGCCGCTCGGGCAAGGCTGTGCCTTCCACACGAATACAGCCGCTCGTAACATAAGCGGCTTTGTTCTGATTTATCTCGATGACACCGAATCCGGTAATGCGAGAACCAGGGTCAATACCCAATATCCTATGCACTAAGAAGTTAACCCAGTTGCGCCATTACCTCGTCGGAAAACTCGGCATTGGTGTAGACATTTTGAACGTCGTCCAGATCTTCCAGCATATCGATCAAACCCATGACTTTTTGTGCATCGTCCAGCTCCAGCTCAACATTGGTGCTGGCTGTCATGGTGATGTCAGCGTTTTCTGGCTCCAACCCGGCAGCGACCATTGCCTCTTTCACATCAACAAAGTTTTCTGGCGCGGTGATGACATCGATAGAGCCATCATCATGGCTAACAACATCGTCTGCACCGACTTCCAGAGCCGTTTCCATGATTTGGTCTTCATCTGCACCGGCGGCATAGCTGATGATGCCTTGTTTGGTAAACAGATACGCAACTGAACCATCAGTACCCAGATTACCACCGCGTTTTGAGAAGGCATGACGTACTTCACCAACGGTACGGTTACGATTGTCTGTCAGGCAATCCACCATGATGGCAACACCAGCAGGGCCATAACCTTCGTAGCGCAGCTCTTCATAATCATCACCACCCGCTTCACCGGAACCACGCTTTACGGCACGCTCGATCGTGTCTTTGGTCATGTTTTGACCCAGCGCTTTATCGATCGCAGCACGCAGACGTGGATTAGACTCTGGATCCCCGCTGATTTTGGCTGCAACAGTGATCTCACGGATCAGTTTGGTGAAAATTTTGCCGCGTTTAGCGTCTTGAGC
>JBNKYV010000271.1:0-2525 GCA_050301075.1 Gammaproteobacteria bacterium | reverse complement strand
AAAGATGTTGTCGTCGAAATGCTGCGGGTCGATCAGCTCGATTTCCACGCCGAGGTTGAGCGCAACATCGCCATGCGCATTCAGATGGGGCAGCAGATAGCGTTGGACATGGATGGCGAAGCCCGTGCTGCGCAGATTGTTGCGCTACAGCAGGATGCCAATCCCGATACGTATACCTATGCCGTGCGTGCACGTTTGCAGAACCCCGGTGTAATGCCCGGGATGGCGGTGGATGCGCGTTTCAAACTGCCTGCGTTGTCGCAGGCTGTGGTGATCCCTGTTTCTGCGGTTGTGCATGATGATGGCGATAGCTACGTCTATGTGATTGAGCAAAACAAGCTAGTGCGCCATGACGTGGTGCTAGGGCCTCGCCTTGATCAAGAACAGGTGGTTAGTAAAGGGCTAAGCGGTGATGAGCTGATTGTCAGTCGTGGCGGCGGTTCCATGAGCGAAGGTCAGCAGGTGCTTGCTGCTACAGAGGCTCGCTAGTCATGGCGATGCCGGTTGTTCGCTACTCGATTGATAACCCGTTAATTACCAATTTGATGCTGGTGCTGGTGTTCATCGCCGGCGTTATCTCCTGGTATGCCATGCCGCAGGAGATGTTTCCGGTCGTTGAGCTGGATCGTGTCTCTATCGTTACCGAATTTGAGGGGGCGGCACCGGTAGAGGTGGAGCGCCAGGTGACCGTGCCGATTGAGGAAGAGCTGGATAGCCTGCCAGATGTGGATACTGTGCTCTCCACCAGTAGCGAGGGGATGTCCAATATCCTTATTAAGCTCAAGCCCGGTACTGATGTGGATGAGTTTCTAGATGACGTGCGCAGCATTATTGATCGTGTCACCGATCTGCCTGATGAGGTTGAAGAGCCGCAAGTGCGCCGTGTGGAGACGCGTTTTCCTGTCATCAGTGTTGCCGTATATGGCGACGTCACTTCCGAAGTGTTGTATGACACGGCGGAGGATATCAAACGCCGTTTGCTTACCATTCCCGGCGTCGCCAGCGCCCAGCCAGCCGGTGTGCGTGAATGGGAGCTGTGGGTAGAGGTCAATCCCAGTCAGCTGGCTGCTTACCGAATCGGCTTGGATGAGATTGCCAATGCGCTGCGCCAGAATCTCACCGATCTGCCCGGCGGCACTATCAAGGCGGCAGAAGGGGATATCCTGCTGCGTGGTGTGGGGCAAAACCCTGATCCTGAACAGCTAAAAAACTTGTCCGTGCGTAGTAATGCCCAAGGCGGTGTGTTGCGTTTGGGCGAGATTGCTAATGTTTCCGTGCGATTTGAAGAGGCGCGCAGTGTTGGTCGCTTTAATGGCCAGCCTTCGGCCAATATCACCGTCACTAAAACGCCCGAAGCTTCAACGATTGAAGTTTCCAATCGTGTGCGTGAGTTAGCCAAGCAGTTGCAAGAAGAGTTGCCGCCAACCATTCAGACGGGAGTGTTCAGTGATCTCTCCGTTTACGTAAAAAACCGTCTCAATACTGTTAAGTCATCCGGTGTTGTCGGTTTGGTGTTGGTGTTGCTGTCGCTCTATCTGTTTCTCAATTTTCGTGTTGCCTTGATTACCGCGATGGGTATTCCTGTTGCGTTTCTCATCGCCGTGATCGGTATGAATTATCTGGGCCACTCCATCAATATGGTCTCTTTGTTCGCTTTTTTGATCGCATTGGGGATGATCGTAGATGATGCCATCATCGTCACCGAAAACATCTATCGCCACATGGAGATGGGCAAAGCACCGCGCGATGCTGCGCTGATCGGTACACGTGAAGTGATGGGGCCTGTGTTTGCTTCAACGGCGACGACAATCGCCGCATTTTTGCCTGTGTTTGCTATCGGCGGCACCATGGGGGCGTTTGTTGCCGTGATTCCGGTGGTGGTGAGTTGTGCCTTGTTAGGTTCGCTGTGGGAGGCGTTTGCCGTGTTGCCATCACACGCTACCGAAATGTTGCATGTGAAGAAAGAGGCTAAGCGTGGTGGTAAATGGAATGCCATTCTCAAACGTTATGGTGAAGTGCTGAGCTGGGCGGTGGTGAATCGCTATTTCGTTGCAGTGCTGACGATGGGCGCTTTAATCATTTTTCTTGTCATCGCCGCTACACGTGTACCGTTTCAGTTGTTTGGGCAGGTGGAAACGGGGCAGTTCTTCGTCAATATCGAAGCGCCTAATACCTATAGTTTGGAAGATAGCGCCGAGATGGCAGAACGCCTGGAAGGCGTATTTAACGAAGTCATCGAGGATTACGAGTTGGAGAGCTTGCTGACCAACGTCGGGGTAACATTTATTGATTTCAACACCATACGTTTTGGCAGTAAGTACATCCAGTTTATGGTGGACCTTAAAAAGCAAAAGCCGAAAGGTTTTATTGAAACCTGGATTACACCAGTCGTGAGCTTAACTTTTTCCTGGGAAGGCGAGCGCGAGCGTGATACCGAGATCATTATCAATCTATTACGTGAACGTTTGCAGCAAGAACCGGGTATTCAACGCCTATTGATTTTACGGCCGCAAGGCGGGCCAGCC
>JBNKYV010000270.1:0-4513 GCA_050301075.1 Gammaproteobacteria bacterium | reverse complement strand
ACCTGGTCGCTTTCAGAATTTAGCCCTAATATGCCTGACAGTACGACCGGTACGTTTGCTGGTGAAATGGGGGTTGCCAGTAGTGTTGTAAAAACATCGGATAGAAGGCCAATGGAGTATTCGTCGTTGTGGCGGTAATAGTTGTGATAGAACTGCACGCTAACATCGCTTTGGTCTGACAACACATGGTGCCAGACGATCTGTTTGAAGTTTGAGTCAGACTCGCGGTCATGATCAGGGGTAAAGGTGTCTCCTTCTCCTGATACGCCGTTGTGTCCTTTGGCTGCGCCCAGTTTTACGTCAATTTCATCTTTGGTTGTGATGTAATACGTGCCGCGGAAGTTGAGTTCCGAGACGGCAACATCATCGTATATATTTTTATAGCCACTGTTTTCCCGGTAGGTGGCAGATATGCGGTAATCAACATCTGCCAAACTTTCGCTATGGCGTAAAGATAGACTACGTAGATCTGGGTTGCCTGCGCGCACTGCGACAAAGTTACCACTGTCGGATACGGGGGCGCGTGTGATGATGTTTACAGTGCCAAGAAAGGCGTTCGCACCATATGCTGGGGCATTGGGGCCACGAATAACTTCTATTCGTTCAATATCATCTATCTGTACTCCTAACATCGACCAGTCAACGGATGAGAATAGGGGCAAGTAAACGGAACGCCCATCGATTAGCACTTGGAGTCGATTGGAGAACTGGCCTGTCTGGCCGTGGTATGTGGCTGTAAATATGCGAGAGCCTGAGTGTGCTACCTGAAAGCCTGGCACTAAACGCAGTAGATCTGCAATTTCTACAAAGCCTGAGGCTTTTATATCTTCTCTGCTGATGACGGTGACAGAGACAGGCGTCTGTGTTCTGGTTTGCTTCATGCGCGTAGCGGTGGCGACAATGGGCACCTCTTCAAAGTAGAAGCTCTCTGAGACCAAATTTGCTTCGCTGAGTTGAAGCGTTTCCTGTGCGTGTAAATGAGCTTGTACGGAAAAACACAGGGCGAGTATGGAATATAATTTTATATATTTGTTATAAGACGATGTCATGAGGTGCACAACCTGTTTGACAGATATCTTAAGAAGATATCGGCACGGCTAGGTTACTTTTGATTGTTGTGTAGAGCAGGGAGATACTTTTTCGGCTGTTTGGTTAAAGTGGAAGTCGTGTGTAGAGTTGCCGGTTAGTTGGGGTTGTCATCGTTGTCAGACGGTGGATTAGGTTTACTGCGAATAGCCCAAATAACAATACCTGCGATCAGTGCCAGTATGCCTAGCTCGATTAATGCTACCCACATATCCTCTCTCCTGTTTGGAGGCTAGACCTCCAAACGATCTTTTGGAAAATCCATAAAATGTTCCGCACCGCTATGTTCTATGCGGAAGCGAAAAGGTTCAAGCTCTTCTCGCGAACCTTGTAGAACAATAACGTATTTTTCTTCTTTTATTGCTGTTTCTAACAGTTTTAATTTTTCTTGAGGGATTCCCATGCGATGCAGCATGGTTGAAATGTTAGTAAATGCAGCAGCTCCTGCCATAACACCGCCAACAGCGGCGCTATAGGAAATCGCCCACAGCATAGTTTCAAATAGCTTGCTTTGGTCAAAGCCTTCCAGAGATGCAAATGCACTTATGAGTGTTGCAATTAATCCCCAGATTGCGCCAATGATCATTCCCCATCTGGCCCATCTTTTCATTCGCTCTCGTGGGTGTGGATAATATATTCCCAGAATGTCATCGCCTTTGTTGATGGTCAGTTTTTTGCCCATGATCGAGATACGATCGGGTAGGAAGTCATTCCGAATAAGATGTTCAACAATACGTATGGCATGATTTTCATGGCGATAGACGATTGCCATGATGTGATCCTGATAAGGTCGCCACTCTGCAAATTGTGTTTGTTCTTCTTCGTCTTTCATGGGCTCCCTTTTTATTTTTAGTTATAGGAAGGCTGCTTTAACGCGGCGTATCCTCTTGTGGAGTAGACTCCCTTTGGGTATTCGGTTGGTTGTTTTCCCCGGGTAAGCAGTAAGCGTCTGGATCGAGTGCTGAGGCGGGGGATACAAAAACAGCGTGATCGTGGTGTTGGTGACTTGGGTCATTATGGTCATGCTGACCTAAGGCCGTACCGCGGGCGATGGTCAGCAAACCAATACAGATTAAAATGAGCGCTCCAAGTTTTACAATATTGCCGCGTGCTTGTGGCGTGATAGAGCGCATTAAAATGGGAACGGCCAGCATGGCAGGTATCGTACCTATACCGAATGCGATCATCGCGGTAAAGCCCTGTATGGCGCTAGAGGTGGTTAAGCTTAACCCGATACCCGCATATACCAATCCGCATGGCAGAAGGCCGTTGGCCAAGCCTACGCTATACCAAGGGGCAATACTGTTTTGGGTGGCTGCTTTATTAATTAAGGTGCTTAAGCCCGTTAAAGATCCAATGCGTTTGGCAACTTTGGAAAGTGGATCGGGTAACCAGCCGCCAATATGAAGTGCCAGTGCAACGATAAGTGTGCCCGCTACGATACTGAGAATGCCTTGTGCGTCGTTTAAGAAGCCATCTTGGGCAAACATACTGCCAATAAGGCCGGCAACTAACCCAAGTGCTGCGTAGGTAGTGATGCGACCAATTTGATAGGTGATGACACCCGGCCACCAGGTTTCTGAGCGTGTCATTGTCATTGCGGTGACCAATCCACCACACATGCCAACACAATGCAGACTGCCTAAAAATCCTACAGAGAAGGCGGCTGCATAAAGCTCCATCATAGAGGTGTCTCGTTGGCCTCACTCGCGTCGAGCAGTTCCAGTAAACGGTCAAAATTCTCTGGAGAGACAAACTGAAGTAGTGGCTTGCCTTCACGAGCGATAACCACATCCAGGCCTAATGAGGGGTAAAGAATATGAATATTACCGTGGCCGTCGTTGAGCTTTTGTTCCGCTTTGCCAAAGTTCTTTTCTACCATTGATGGTGTTAAAGAGATTGGTGGAACATAGGTGAGGGATTTGACTGTTGTGACTTCAACCTCGGCCATTTGTTCTGGAGCCACTTCCAATTTGGCATTGCCGGATGGATATACAGTCGCCTTGTAGGCACGTTCTTTAATCTTTTTGATCAGCTCTTCACTGGCTGCGAGCTCCAGAAATAGCTTGGCGCGATCTGGCGAAGTAGGGAAGTACGCTTCCAGTGTGTCGCCTTTATGCTCTTTATTTTCTACGTCGATAAAAAGAGCACGTTCACTTTGTGTGTGAAGAATCGTTTCTGCTTCTTTTAGACTCGTTTGGCCAAGGACAACGCCCAATACATTCAGTTGCCCTTGCTCGTTAACATGAGTATCCCAAACCCTGATTGACGATGCTTGTTCTTCGGGTGTTTCACTTGGCCAGATCGTGACGAGAAACAGAACGGCAAGGCCGGTCCAAAGTATTTTCAGTTTTAAACTCATGTATACCTACGTTTGTAAATCATATAGTCCCCCGAAAATATATTCGGGGGACAGGATGTTACGGTTAGCGAGCAGGGCGTACGACTACACTGTCGTATTCAAATACCATGTCAGGCTTATCTGCATTTTGCAGTCTAAATACAATCGGAGTGTGCTCTTCCGGCAGCTCCTTAGGATTAGCGCGGATGTATGCGTCAAAAGGAATTAGTTTGTCTGGGCGCAACAGAATGCTTTCATCAATACCGATGATTTCTAGGTTGTCAGCGCCTTCAACAGTAATGTTGACTGTCATATCTTCCTTGGTTTTGTTCAAAATCTTGAATGTATATTTGTTTTGAACAGAACCATCAGACATCATGGTGAAAAGAGGTTGGCGTTGATGCAGAACATGCCAGTCGATCGCGGAAATGGTGGCTAATCCGTAAATAATACCGGCCAATGATGCAATCAAAATGCCCGCATATACCAATACGCGTGGGCGTTTAAACATTGGTGCTTGAGTGATGCCTCGCATCTCTTTTGCTGATGCGTAACGCACTAGGCCACGAGGGCGGCCGATTTTATCCATTACGCTATCGCATGCATCGATACAAAGGCCGCAAGTAATGCAGCCTTCTTGCTGACCTACGCGTATATCAACGCCTGTTGGGCATACCGCTACGCACATGTGGCAATCAATACAATCGCCCTGGTTATCGGATTTTGCTTTTAGCTTGCCGCGAGGCTCGCCGCGATCTTCGTCGTAGGTCGGCAGAATGGTGTCCTTGTCGTACATTACCCCCTGGATACGTGCATAAGGACACAGCCAGAAACAGGTCTGTTCACGCAGAAAGCCTGCTAGGAAGTAGGTGCCCAGTGTGAACAGTATGAGTACGACGTACGCTGCTAGATGTGCTTGTAGTGTGAAGTAGTCAGCCCATAGCTGGTATACATCGGTAAAGTAGGCGGCAAAGGTGACACCGGTTAATACCGCGATAATTAGCCAGGAAAGGTGTTTAAGTGTCTTCTTTTTGAGTTTGGTGAAATCCATAGGCGCGTTATCCAGCTTGCGACGCTGAGCTGGGT
>JBNKYV010000269.1:0-2548 GCA_050301075.1 Gammaproteobacteria bacterium | reverse complement strand
GTTTCACCAATGTACGCTAGCGCTGTTTCGCCAGTGACTGCCTCAACACGGCGCACACCTGCTGCGATACCTGCCTCCACAACAACCTTGAAACAGCCGATATCACCAGCGCGCTTGGCATGTACACCACCACATAGTTCGGTAGAAAACTCACCAATGCTTAGCACACGGACGTCATCGCCATATTTCTCACCGAAAAGTGCCATGGCACCCGCTTCAACAGCGTCGTCATAACTCATAACACGGGTTACGACTTCGTCGTTAGCTCGGATTTGCTTGTTGACAAGCTCTTCGACTTGAGCGATCTCATCAGAGGTCATCGCCTCAAAATGTGAGAAGTCAAAACGCAGACGGTCTGGCTGAACCAAAGAACCTTTTTGCTGCACATGCTCACCCAGCACTTGTCGCAACGCTGCGTGCAAAATATGCGTCGCAGAGTGATTCAGGGTAATTGCGGTACGGCGAGCGGTATCCACCTGCGCAGAAACCCTATCCCCAATCTTGATAGAACCTTGGGTTAGAGTACCGAAATGCGCATTTACGCCATGCCCTTGCTTTTGGGTGTCGGTAACTTTGAAGCTCGCAGAAGCGGTAGTAATGACGCCGGTATCCCCCACCTGACCACCAGACTCTGCATAGAAAGGCGTATTAGACAGGACAACCATCCCTTCTTCGCCTTCAGACAAACTTTCAACAGCGGTTTCACCCTTATACAGTGCCACCACCTCAGACTCATCTGCCACAAGATTGTAGCCAGTGAATTCACTCTCGGCATCGATATCAATTTTGCCCGGATATCCGGCTCCAAACTGACTCGCTGCACGTGCACGTTCGCGTTGGGCTTCCATCTCTTTTTGGAATCCTGCCTCGTCGATAGTCAGACCACGCTCACGCGCAACGTCTGCTGTCAGGTCAGCCGGAAAACCGTATGTGTCGTACAGCTTGAACAGTACATCACCTGGAATCTCTTTGCCGCTAAGTTTGGTAATGTCGTCTTCAAGGATCTTCATCCCTTGGTCGAGAGTCTCGGCGAAGCGTTCTTCTTCAAGACGCAGTACTTTCTCAACCTGGGCTTGTGCCTTAACCAGTTCTGGATAGGCTTCGCCCATCTCATTTGCTAACGCGGGAACCAGTTTATGGAAGAAAGTATCGTTCATCCCCAGCTTGTAACCGTGACGAATAGCACGACGAATGATACGACGCAGCACATAGCCACGGCCTTCATTTGACGGCAGAACGCCATCAACAATCAAAAAGGCACATGAGCGGATATGGTCAGCAATAACTTTGAGAGAGGCATTTTCCAGGTCTGAACTCTTGGTGGCTTCAGCCGCTGCTTTGATTAGCGCTTGGAATAGATCAATCTGGTAGTTGCTGTGTACCTTTTGCATTACAGCCGCCAGACGCTCCAACCCCATTCCGGTATCAACAGAAGGCTTGGGCAGTGGCTTCATCGTACCGTCCGCAGAGCGGTCGTACTGCATAAATACCAGATTCCAAATTTCGATATAACGGTCGCCATCTTCTTCTGGCGTACCGGGAGGACCACCGGCCACATCTGGGCCATGATCATAAAAGATCTCTGTGCAGGGACCGCAAGGGCCTGTATCGCCCATTGACCAGAAATTATCGCTATCGTACTTCTTGCCTGGCTTATCACCGATACGAGTGAAGCGATCAGGAGAAACACCAATCTCTTTGAGCCAGATGTCAGCCGCTTCGTTATCTTCTTCGTAAACTGTGACCCACAGTTTTTCGGCAGGCAGCTTCAATGTTTGTGTCAGGAATTCCCAGGCAAACTGAATCGCATCATGCTTGAAATAATCACCAAAGCTGAAGTTGCCCAGCATTTCAAAAAAGGTGTGGTGGCGGGCTGTGTAGCCCACATTTTCCAGGTCGTTGTGCTTACCACCGGCACGAACACAGCGTTGTGAACTGGTAGCGCGGTAGTAGCCACGATCTTCAAGCCCTAAAAATGACTCTTTAAATTGCACCATACCGGCATTGGTAAACAGTAACGTAGGATCGTTACCGGGCACCAATGAACTGCTCGCGACCACCTCATGGTTACGTTCACGAAAAAATTCCAAAAAGGCTTGGCGAATCTCTGCACTTTTCATCGCTGTAATCTGTTCCCTACTTGTGATTTTGTCATTTTCAGGCCTGTTGGCCCCAAAACACACCTACCACTCTTCTTGTTTCATTGCGCCATTGATTTGATCACTGCTAAACCCACGGTATTGCAGAAACCGCATCTGTTTGGCGCGCTCTTTATAATCGGCTGGCAGCTCACTGCCAAAACGCTTTTGTCGTACTTCGGCCGCTAATGATACCCATTGTTGGCCATTAAGATAATCCTTAATTAGCTCATCAGCTAAATTATGCTCGGATAATTCCTGGCGAATGCGTACCGGACCGAACCCTTTGGCGATCTTGGAACGGACAAAAGCCTCGGCGAAACGGTCGTCAGATAGCAGGCCTTCACGAACCAAATCGGAGAGCACCTGCTCGACCACTTGAGCATCAAAGTTTCGGGAAGTTAACTTCT
>JBNKYV010000268.1:0-9078 GCA_050301075.1 Gammaproteobacteria bacterium | reverse complement strand
GCAAGGCAGGTCGGACTGGTTAAGCTCTCTATCGCAACGCGTAATGTGAAAAGCGAATAGTTTTCGTAATCAGATCTTCGATGAAGTCTCTGGTAGACCGCTGGTACTCCTCGCGGCCGCCACTGTTGTGGCTGCCGCTTTCTTGGTTGTTTCTGCTGCTCATAAAGCTGCGTCTGTTTCTGTATAAGTTGCGACTCCTGCGCAGTTATCAGGTAGATGCACCAGTTATTGTGGTGGGTAATATTACCGTCGGTGGCACTGGTAAGACCCCTCTGGTGACCTGGCTGGTGACGTTACTTAAAAAAGCAGGCTACAAGCCGGGGATCGTGACTCGCGGTTATGGCGGGAAAGCAGAGCGCTGGCCACAGCAAGTACGCCCAGATAGCGATCCGGTTGTGGTGGGGGATGAGCCTGTGTTGCTAGCGCAGCGTTGTGATTGCCCGATTGTGGCCTCGCCAAACCGGGTGGAGGCGGCGCAAGCACTATTAAAGCACTCAGAGTGTGACATCATTATCACTGATGACGGTTTACAGCATTATCGTCTGCAACGTGATATTGAAATCGTAGTGGTGGACGGCGATCGTCGTTTTGGTAATAGGAGCTGTCTGCCTGCCGGGCCATTAAGAGAGCCTCTGTCGCGCCTTAAAAGCGTCGATTATATTGTTACCAATGGCATGGCCGGGCGGGGCGAGTTTGCCATGAAGTTAACACCGTCAAACTTTATATCACTGACTAATCCCCAGCAGTCGCTAGCCTTAACTGAGTTTAAAGGTAAAACAGTTCACGCTATTGCAGGCATTGGTAACCCACAACGCTTTTTTAATCTGTTAAAGTCCCATGGCATTGAGGTGGTCGAACACCCGTTTGAGGATCACTACGCATATAGCGAGCAAGATCTTGCCTTTGGCGACCAACTTCCTGTTCTGATGACCGAGAAAGATGCGGTAAAATGTCGCCGCATTGCACGTAGCAACAACAGCGTGCCTATGTGGTATCTGCCAGTTGAAGCTCAGCTGGACGAAGCGTTTGCCCTGAGTGTGCTGGGCAAATTGAAAAAACTAAAAACGTAAGGTAACCGTTACACAATGGATAAGAAATTATTGGATATTCTGGTTTGTCCTATTTGCAAAGGGCCATTGAAGCACGAAAAAGCGAATAAAGAGCTTGTTTGCAAGGCAGACCGTTTGGCTTACCCAATCCGCGACGACATTCCTGTTATGTTGGAAGATGAAGCGCGCCAGTTGACTGCTGAAGAGGTTGGTCAGTAGTGCACTTTACGGTCGTCATTCCCGCTCGTTACGCATCCACACGTTTGCCCGGAAAGCCGCTGTCGGATATCGGCGGCAAGCCGATGATCCAGCACGTTTACGAACGAGCTAAAGAGAGTGGTGCAGAGCGCATCGTGATTGCGACGGATGATGCGCGTATCGAAGAGGTGGTGAATTCATTTGGTGGTGATGTTTGTATGACTGCCGCCAACCACCGCTCCGGTACGGAGCGTCTTTCTGAAGTCGTTGATAAGCTATCTCTCAGTGACGACCATATTGTTGTTAATTTGCAAGGCGATGAGCCAATGATGTCGCCTATCCTGATTCATCAGGTGGCGCAGAACCTCGATAGCTATCAAAAAGCATCTATTGCCACTTTGGCCGAGCGTATACATCATGCCGGGGATCTGTTTGACCCTCATGTAGTCAAGGTGGTGATGGATAAGGATGGTTACGCTATCTACTTTAGTCGTGCGCCAATTCCATGGGATCGCGACGCCTTTTCCGTAACAACCGATGAGCTGCCTGAAAAGGCTCTGCACTACCGTCATATAGGGTTGTACGCCTATCGTGCAGGCTACATCAAAGAATATGTCGCGAGCCCTTCCTGTGATCTTGAAGAGATGGAGTCTCTTGAGCAGTTACGTGTGCTCTGGCAGGGGCATAAAATACATGTTGCAGAGGCCGAAGTTGCTGCTATTGCCGGTGTGGATACAGAAAAAGACCTGCAGCGCGTAAGAGACGCGCTGACCTCAAATTAAATCTTCTCTTTCAGCTCTTAAGTACTGAGTCCAGCTGCATTGAGTGGAATGCTGGATTAACACCACCGTTCTCATGGTCGAAGACATGAACGGTGACGGTGGAGGGCACTTTTCTGTGTGCTTCGCCATGCTGGTCTGGCTGGATTGTGGTGAAGTGTTCCTGGTGCTGCAAAATCAAGGCAGGACCATCCTCCAAAATCTCAATAATTTGACAACGTCGTCCCTCAAAGTGGACCTCGTGGCCAATGAGATTGCGAAGTTCGGTAACGCTTAACGCCTTGTCCTGCATGCTGAATCCAATTCAAAAAGTAAAATACCTAACTATATTTTACTCGCTAATTGGCTTTTTTGAACTGTTGAATTTGAAAAGTGCCAAATAAATTCCGCTTTTTAATGTGTTGCTCATCATTTGGCTTTTTATTGAGCATCTGGTGATAACTATTTGATAGTATTGGGGACTGCGGGTTTAGGTGCGATGAGGCGTTTTTGCCTCCTAATAGGTTTAAGGTATTGAGAACGATGGGAAAAGTAAGAATCTTGTTCGTTTGTATGGGTAACATCTGTAGATCGCCAACGGCGCATGGTGTGATGGAGCAATTATTAGCGAATCACGCTCTGGATCACATTGTAGAGGTCGATTCGGCCGGGACGCATGCTTATCACGTAGGAAATCCGCCTGATTCACGTTCACAGTCAGCTGCATCAAAAAGAGGGTACGATTTGAGTGCTCAGCGAGCACGTCAGGTAGAGCGTAGCGATTTTAAAGAGTTTGATTACATTCTCGCGATGGATGAGGACAACCTCATGCATCTGGAGATGATTTGTCCGCGTGACAAGCGCGAAAAAGTCAGCCTGTTTTTGGAGTTTGCGCCTAAGTTGAAGACGCGTGAAGTGCCTGATCCGTACTACGGTGGGGAAAAGGGGTTCGAGCATGTGCTCGACTTAGTTGAGGCAGCAGCGGAAGGGTTGCTAGAGGATATCCGCAACAAACATCTCTGAGCCTATAGCAAGAGAATATAAAAAGGCCCGGTCATGTTTAACATGGCCGGGCTTTTTCTTTTCTAGTCAGCCTGCTTGGGTTCTGCAGGGGCTGGCTTAGGGGCTGATGCAGTTTCAATCACCTTTGGTGCTGCCACAGAGGTGACAGCCTCTTTGGGTGCGGCAGCCGGTGCGGTGTTGGCTGCGGCCGATTGAGCTGCGGCAGCTTTTTTGGTTTTAACCTGCACAAGATCGCCCTTGGGGGTTGGCTTGCTTTCAACTGCCACGGCCGGTGCAGGGGCTACTGTGGCGGCTGCAGGTGTAGGCTTAGACGCAGCAACTTTCTCTGTGCTTGGTGCCTTGTTAGGGCTTTCTTTGCTTTCTGGCTTAGGTGCGTCGGTTTTAGGTGCTTCAGCCTTTGAAGGACGTGGAGCTGCCTTTGCTTCGCCTTCTGCTTTTGCAGCTGGGGCTGGGCGCTTTGGACGCTCCGGCTTGTCACTGTCGTTGCTGTTAGCAGGTTTGTCAGCTTTCTTTTCGACGCTTGGCTTGGCATTTTCTGCTGACGCCGTACGCTCACGAGTCTCTTTGCCTGTCTCGCGTTCGGTCGTTCTTTCACGTCTGGGGCGTTTTTCTTCAGACTTTGGCGCGTCATCAGATTTCGCTTCGACCGCAGAAGAGTTGTTTTGATCGTCCGATTGCTTCTGTTCTGCATTAGGGCGACGGCGACGACCACCTCTGCGACGACGGCGACTGCCATCTGCAGAGTTACGACGGCCGCTTTCATCTCCCGCACTAGTCTCTTTGGCTGGTGCGTTATCTGCTACCGCTGCTTCAACATTGGTTGGGTTTTCAGTGGCTTCTGCATTAGCTTCATTAGCTTCTTGCGCATCCTGTGGTTTGTTACGATTTTGGCCGCCTCGACGATTGCGGTTTTGGCCTCCACGGCGCGAAGAAGAACGACGTTTGCCGGTGCCTTCACGGTTGCTATCTCTGCGACCTTGGCTGCTACGACGCGAACGAGAGCCGCTGCGTTCGTCTTCTTTATCTTCTTCTTTTTCTGCTTCTTCGGTAGTTTTGCTGCTACCAAACAGACTGCTCCATAGGCGTTTGATAAAGCCTTCTTCAGCCTTACGCTGCGCAGCAGATGCCTTGGGTGGCTCACTGGGTTTTGGCGCTGGAGTAGTGGGTTGCACACCCTTAACGGCAGGACGCTCAAGCTGTTTGGGCTTGTTGGTTACCGTGTCTTCTTCTGGCTCAACTTCTTTAACGATTTGGTAGCTGCTGGTACCAATCAGTTCTTTCGCCTCGTCTACTTTGACGCGGCGTACTTCGTAGTTAGGCGTTTCCAGTGCAGGGTTAGGGACCAGAACCACATGGATGCCGTGGCGCGCTTCGATTTCACTAACGGCAACACGTTTTTCATTGAGTAGGAAGGTCGCTACCTGAATAGGCAGTTGTGCTTCGATACGCGCAGACTTCTCTTTCATCGCCTCTTCTTCGATCAGGCGCAGAATGGAAAGAGAAAGCGACTCAACGTTACGAATAGAGCCTTCGCCTTTACAGCGTGGGCAAGTGATTTGGATCGACTCGCCCAGTGATGGACGCAGACGTTGACGAGACATCTCTAGCAGGCCAAAGCGAGAGATGCGGCCAACTTGAACACGTGCGCGATCGACTTTCAGCGCATCACGTAGGCGATTTTCCACTTCGCGCTGATTGCGTGAAGGGGTCATATCAATGAAGTCGATAACGATCAGGCCGCCAAGGTCACGTAGACGCAATTGACGCGCGATCTCATCCGCAGCTTCCAGGTTTGTATTCAGCGCGGTCTCTTCGATGTCACCACCTTGTGTAGCACGAGAGGAGTTGATGTCGATTGAAACCAGTGCCTCAGTACGATCGATAACGATCGCGCCACCGGAAGGTAGGCGTACCTCGTGCTGGAATGCAGTTTCGATTTGGCTTTCAACCTGATAACGAGAGAATAGCGGAACCGTGTCGTCGTAGTGCTTCAGTTTTTTCAGGTTGTGAGGCATGACCTGGCGCATGAAGTCGTGCGCGTAGTCGTATACGCTCTTGTCATCAATCAGAATTTCGCCGATGTCGTTACGGAAGTAATCACGAATGGCGCGAATGATGATGTTGCTTTCCTGGTAAATCAGGAATGAAGCTGGTTTTTCTTTGCTTGCTGTTTCGATTGCGCCCCATAGACGTAGCAGGTAATCAAGGTCCCATTGTAGCTCTTCAGTGCCTTTACCTACGCCAGCAGTGCGGACGATAACCCCCATGCCTTCTGGCATTTCAAGGCCGGCCATTGCTTCGCGCAGTTCTGCACGATCATCACCTTCGATGCGGCGTGATACGCCACCGGCACGCGGGTTGTTTGGCATCAATACCAGATAGCGTCCAGCAAGGCTGATGAACGTAGTTAGTGCAGCGCCTTTGTTGCCGCGTTCTTCTTTGTCTACTTGAACAACAACTTCTTGGCCTTCGGTCAAAACATCTTTGATGTTCAGGCGGGCGTTACTGTCTTCGGGTTGTTTGGTAAAGCAAGAGGGAGCAACTTCTTTGAGTGGTAGAAAGCCGTGGCGTTCTGCGCCATAGTCTACAAACGCTGCTTCTAGGCTGGGTTCGATGCGGGTGATTTTACCCTTGTAGATGTTGGCCTTTTTCTGTTCGCGGCCGGGTAGTTCAATATCAAGATCGTAAAGACGTTGGCCATCAACCATGGCGACACGCAACTCTTCCTTCTGAGTGGCGTTAATTAACATTCTTTTCATATTGTTTCGTATCTCCTGAGGAGCGCAATCTCAATTGCTGGGAGACACTGAACGAGGAAACGCTGTGCAAAAATGCACACGACTACATTCCTGAAGCCTAACGCAGTTTCGTATAGGCAGGGCGGGGGTTGGAAGGGATATGTTGATCTCTCTCGCTGCGTCTTTAAATTCGCGCGTTATGCGCAGCGGACATCTAACATCTACCTAATTTTTAAACTACCAAAACCCGTTCCCTAACGGCTGATTAAATCTTTGCAATCAACCGGGATAAATCTCGTTCAGTCTCCGCCAACACCTGGGAAGGCAGCGCCTGTATATATTCAATAATTTCGTATGTAGCCTTTTATGGCCTTTTTGGTGCCTCTTTTAAGTCATGGCACCCCTCTATGGGCTTTTATGTACTCTCCATAGAGTGATAAAATTTTGTTTCTTAAATCGCTATTCGCCGATCTAAATCTACGATCGGTAAATTTGCATAGTTTATGACAGCAGAATTTGCAGGTTCGTTCTCACCGATAGGGTGGACGAATATGTTTTAATGCAAAAACTCTTTCTGTTATCGGCGGTTAGAGTCGAATGTTCAAGCCGTCTTTTGATGGCCCTCGATTAAACCGCTGTGCGCAAATATAGCATGTTCCCTGGTGCCGTCAAAGCCAAATGACAGGCCCTGCTTACGGTGAGAAATGACTGACTCAGTAAAAAACGGCCAATTGAAGGCCAAATTGGTCGAGATTGACGAAGAGCGTGCCGGCCAGCGCATCGATAACTTCCTGCTTTCACAGCTAAAAGGTGCTCCCAAGAGCCTTGTGTACCGCATCCTGCGCCGCGGCGAGGTGCGCGTGAATAAGGGGCGGGTGAAGGCTCAGTACCGACTTAAAGCAGGAGATGTGGTGAGGATTCCTCCTGTTCGTCTTGCGCCAGAGTCGGAGGCGCCGGTACCGGGCAAGTCTGTCCTGGAGCGTATCGAGCGCAGTGTGATATTTGAGGATGAACGCCTGATTGCCCTCAACAAACCCTCCGGGATCGCCGTACACGGTGGTAGCGGTATCAATTACGGGGTAATTGAGGCGATGCGCGTGTTACGTCCTGATGTGAAGGATCTGGAGTTAGTGCATCGTCTGGATCGCGAAACGTCTGGCTGTCTGCTGATCAGCAAAAAACGTTCTGCGTTGCGTGAGCTGCATGAGAAGCTGCGCAACAACGGCATGGATAAGCGTTACCTGGCGCTGGTGCAGGGTAAATGGAAAGGCGGTGAGCGCGATATCAATGCGCCACTGCGTAAAAATGTGATGAGTTCTGGTGAGCGCATCGTACGCGTTAGCCCGGATGGCAAGGAGGCGCTGAGTCGCTTTATCCCCAAACAGCGCTTTAAAGAAGCGACCTTGATGGAGGTGAAGTTGTTCACCGGCCGTACTCACCAGATTCGTGTCCACGGCCAATATGCGGGCCATCCGCTGGCGGGGGATGGCAAATATGGCGATAAAGAGTTTAATCAGGCCATGAAGGCAAATGGACTAAAAAGGATGTTTCTACACGCTTACCGACTCAGCTTTGAGTGGGGTGATGGTGTGCTGAAGCTGGAAGCGCCTCTGGATGACGAGCTGCAGCAGGTTTTGGATAGTCTTAACGCTATATAGAAGTAAATCGAAATGACTAAGTGCTACGAATTGATTGTATTTGACTGGGACGGCACCCTAATGGATTCCGTCGCCCGTATTGTCGATTCCCTGCGTATCGCTGCTGCTGAGGTGGGGCTGCCGCCTTTGAGTGACAAAGAGTTGCGCAATGTTATTGGGCTTGGTCTGAATGAGGCTTTGGCGGCGCTTTATCCAGAAGGGGAGTCACAGCAACTGGCCGATTTTGTCGACCATTACCGCCACCAGTTTGTGAATGTCTGCCAAACGGAAGAGGCGTTATTTGGTGGAACAAGGGATTTGCTGCAAATGCTGAGTGCGCTGCCGTTAAAACTGGCGGTGGCCACGGGGAAAAGCCGTAAAGGTCTGGATCGTGCCTTATTGAACACCGATTGCAGTCACTATTTTCATACCACCCGTTGTGCTGATGAAACACGCTCCAAGCCGCACCCGCAGATGTTGCTGGAGATTATTGAAGAGCTGGGCGTAGCGCCCGATAAAACGCTTATGGTGGGTGACTCCGAGTACGATATGGAGATGGCGGTGAAAGCCGGTACTGACTCCTTGGCTGTGACCTATGGCGTACACGAACCTCACCGACTTAAGGCGCACGGTCCGTTGGCACTATTGGAAAGTGTTGCCGATTTGAGTCGCTGGTTGGATAGAAATATTAAATCGTTATAATCGCGAATCTATTTATAACAATCTGGATGTTAAATGACAGACGAACGTAATAATCAGCAGTCTCACGACCCCTGGACTCAAAACAAACAGGTCGAAGAGAACAGCCAGCCCGGCTGGGAGAAAGAGGTCATCGAAAAACTGGCTATGGCGGCGGTTACTGAGCAGCGTCGCGCCCGTCGCTGGGGGATCTTTTTTAAACTGTTTATGGTGCTGTATCTGGTAGCTTTCCTGTTTGCAGTAATGCCGAAAGGTGAGGGCGGTGGACTCGGTGCAGTGAAAGATCATACGGCGCTGATTGAGATTCAGGGCGTTATCGCAGCGGATTCTCAAGCTAATGCGGATCATGTGGTTACCAGTTTGCGTAACGCATTTGAAAACAAACACACCAAAGGTGTGATTCTGCGCATCAATAGCCCAGGTGGTAGCCCGGTTCAATCGGGTTATATCAATGATGAGATCAAGCGCCTTCGTGGAATCTATCCTGATATCCCTCTTTATGCGGTAATTACAGACTTGTGTGCGTCGGGTGGGTATTACATTGCGTCAGCGGCTGATGAGATCTATGCCGATAAGGCGAGCATCGTGGGCTCTATCGGTGTTGTGATGGGCGGCTTTGGTTTTGTTGATGCTATGGACAAGCTGGGTGTTGAACGCCGCTTGTTAACGGCTGGTGAGAGCAAAGGTTTTCTGGACCCATTCTCTCCACTTAAAGACAAAGATGTAAATCATATCCACACAATGCTTGGCAACATCCACGAGCAGTTTATCGATACGGTTAAATCGGGTCGTGGTGATCGCTTAAAAGATGATCCTTCGCTGTTTACCGGTTTGGTCTGGACGGGTGAACAGGGGCTGGAGCTGGGACTGGTTGACGGTTTGGGCAGTGCCAGTTATGTGGCAAGAGATATTATTGGCGAAGACAATATCGTTGATTACACCTTTCAACCTGATCCGTTTCAGCAATTCGCTGAAA
>JBNKYV010000267.1:0-11345 GCA_050301075.1 Gammaproteobacteria bacterium | reverse complement strand
GTTAACACTAATTTCAAAGCAGCGCCGGTGACCCATTTTTCACGGGACAAGGCGCATTGAGCGGCAGTGTACTTGCTGTACACGCGCGAAATGCAACACAGTCCCGGGGAAAATGGGTCCCGTCCCTTCGGGTAGCGCCCCAAATCGGGCCATGCAGCGTTGCACGGCGCTTATTTGGAATAACCAAACTACGTTTCTCGCGCCACTTCCTGGCACTTTTTCAGATTCAACAGAGATCAAAATGTAGCGTCAGCACGCCCTGGGGGCTTTTTCGTTTTATGGAGTTTGTTTAATGGCTGTTTTGATGTGCGGAGATCTCACCAGCAACGCTTTGCAAGAGGTGTTTGGGCGTTACGGTATGGAGATTGAGTGGGTTGCCGACGGTGAAGATATCCCCGGCAGCTTCTGGGGTGACAGCGAAGCGGGGTTGATAGCCAATCGCTTGCTGGTGCGCCGCGACACACCGCTGCATTCAGCCATGCACGAGGCGTGTCACTATATCTGTATGGATCACGAGCGCCGCAGTGGTCTGCATACCGATGCCGGTGGTGGTTACGACGAAGAGAATGGCGTTAACTATCTGCAAACGCTGCTATCTGATTTTATTCCCGAATGCGGTCGTACACGTATGTTTGCCGATATGGACGAATGGGGCTACAGCTATCGTTTAGGTTCTGCCCAAGCATGGTTTGAGCAGGATGCTGAGGATGCCCGCCAGTGGTTGCTGGGTTATGGGTTGGTTGATGAGAACGATCAGCCTACTTGGCAAGTACGTGACCGAATCTAATTGCTAAACTCGCACTGCCTTCCAGTAGTGTTTATCCCAGTATGGGTTATCCAGCTTGGAAATCATCACGCCGCGGCTCGTTGAGGCATGAAGAAAAGCGTTGTCGCCCATATAGATGCCCACATGGCGGACTTTTCGAGCGGTTTTGAAGAACACCAGATCACCTACGCGCAAATGGCTGCGTTTCACCTGTGTGCCCGTTTCCGCTTGTAGCTTGGTGCTGCGTGGGATGTGGATACCGAAGCGCTCTTTAAACGTCAGGTAAACAAAGCCGGAACAGTCCACGCCTTTTTTGCTCAGGCCACCCATTTTGTAGCGAGTGCCTTGCCACTCTTTATGCTGTGCGATCAGTGCTGACTTGGCCTTTTGCTGATTGCTAATGGTTGTTTTGCCTGTGACCTTGCTATTAGCTTTGGTCGGGCTGTCTTGGGTGTGTTGCTTGGGGGCGCTGCTACATGCGGCGAGTGCCAATATGCAGATCAAAATTGTAAATAAACGAGCCATTTGATGATGCCGATAAATTGCCTATTAAGCATATTATCGGCATCTTTTGCTCGCTATTTCAATTGTCGGGTATTTTTAACGGCTAAAGTTTGATCGATGTCTCACTGCTGGCAGTCACAACATAGCGCAATGGACCACCGGGGATGATGGCATCAAAGGGATAGCAGGTGACCAGGTAGAGCGCGTTATCGTTCTGGTTTATATGCATTTCCTGATTGGTATTCACAATCTCCTCGTTACCAACGACAAAGCGATACCATAGGCCACTTTTATTCTGGAACAGGATTTCTTCGCCGCGCTGTAAATCCTGCAAAAAACTGAAATGGGTATCACGATGGCCGCTGATGAAGCTGGCGCCAGTGTTGCCCGGTAACGCGGTGTTGCTGTTGTGTCCGGGGCCAAAGGCTAGTGACTGACCATGGTCACCTGCCAGCACAAAGAGATCAATATCGTGTTGTGGCACACGCAAGCGGCCTACGGGCCAGGTGTCTGCCCATGGCCAGGGTTTGGTATCTTTCAAGGTTTCCAGCGTCTGTTGCCAGGCATCTTCAATGAGTTCTTGTGCGAGCTGGGCCTTGGCGTGAATGTAGGCGCCTTCACCCATTTGCCAGCAGCCTATCAGTGCCATAACAATCATTATCAATGTACGGATGCGTATGCTTATCATCTTAAGCCTCCAGCTGTTTGTTACGACGCAAGTAAAAGGCAATCAATAAACAGGCGATGCCTATCGCAAAATTAAGCTGTGCCGGTGTGGCTGTTTTTGCCAGGTAAACCGTTTGTTGTGTGCTTGCACTGCCGAGCGTTTGGCCATGTGGCAGATTCACAGGCATTGCTTTGCTATTCAGTGTTTCGTAACTGGGGCGAGAGGAGGTGATATCAACGGCAACCAAACTGGTGTATTTGCTGACCAAGTGATGTTCCATAGCAACATCAATAATCTCTTGGCGAAGTTTCTCCTTATCACCTCCTTGGTGGTATTCATCCATCAAATCCGCAATTTTGTATCTAGCCCATAACACTGCGATGCCACTGCCGTTTGAACCGTTACTGAGGTTAAATCTGTTCTGCCACTGTTGTAGTTGCGTGTTGTCTTGGCGTTGGCCGATGATGTTAATGCTCTTTGCATTGCTATCTGTTTTGGTGATTAGTATCAAAGGCTCGCCGTCATAGAGGTCTGGCAGGCGGCGTGGATAGCTGTCGGTTTTGGCTTGACCAAAGTCAGCATTGATATTGCTCATTAACGGATTTTCGAGTTTGCGAAACAGATCAGCCATTTTTGTTTTTACTTCATTGGTGTTGCCCACGTAGGTATAACTACCACGGCCGAATTGCGCGGCCTTTTTCATGAAATGGCTGTTGGGGGCTGAACCGATGCCAACGGTAAACAGGCGACTGTTTTGTAATTGAGTGTTGATTAACTTGAACAGTTCGCTTTCATTGCCCACGCTGCCGTCGGTGAGAAAAACAATCTGTCGTACATAATGACTCTCTTGCTGGTTTTTTAGCGCAGCTTCTATGGCCGGATACATATTAGTGCCGCCACTGGCCTCAAGTGCAGAGACATATTGCCGTGCACGACGCAGATTGCGTGTGCTGGCCTTTTCGCTGTTGCGAAATAGCATGTCGTAATCGCTATTGAATTCAATGATGTTGAATTTGTCGTTACGTTGTAGGTTGTCCAGTGCGAGTTGCAGTGATTGTTTAGCCTGATCAATGGATGTGCCGCCCATAGATCCCGATGTGTCGATGATAAAAATTACCTCTCTATCTAAACGTTGTGTGTTTGAATTTTGTGTTTGTGGTGGCAACACCATAATCAGGTGATAATCATCTTCACCTACTTTCTCACTGAATAGTGCTGCTTTAGGCGCATGAGTGGCTTGTGGTGCCCAGCTGAGTTCGAAGTCACGGTCTGCAAATACACGTTTATTCTTAAATGTGATGATGGTTGTTTCATCTTGCTGCGTGCTTTCGATCTCATGGTATGCGCTCTCCAATTTGGCTAGTGGAAATCCGGGTGTGAGTTTGATGGTGAGTGACACGGGATTAATCTTTTCTTCTTGATCTGCATGAATCGGTGGCGTGATGCGCGAGGCATCGGGCACGCGGTCTGTATTCATCGCCCAACCCATGCCATTAAATTGCGTAATCGACTCATGGGTTTGTACAAGATCAAGCGGAATCTGGCCGGGGATGTAACGTGGTGTAATGGCGAGTGGAATGCGCAGTCGAAACTCGTTGCTTTCGTAGTGCAATACCTGTTGATATTGAATCTCTACAGTAATCTCTTCACGTGGTCCGATGTTGGCAACCGAGTTGGTAAACAGGTTGGGGCGCTCCTGTTCGATGAGCGAAGCTTTTTTACCTTGGCTTTTTGCCTTCTCGTAGGTGCGTTTTGCTTCGTCTCGCTCTTTAATCTGCCCTTCGATAATGCGTTCGCCAACAATCATATTAAGATGATCGACCGCCGCATCTTCGGGGAGTGGAAATACGTATACACCTTCGACCCAAAGATCCTGTGGGTTGGTAAAGGTTTGGCGCACGGTGGCGCGCGCAATCATGCCGCTAACGGATACGTTGATATCGGTATGTAATGTCGGCGCTTGCACAAACCCTCCGTTAGCATCTTTGAAGAGCAGGCTTCCCTGATTAACATCAGAGAGTCGCTGAACAGGCGTCAGGGTTTCTTCTGCGCGCACGCTGGAGGCAAACAGGCCAATGGCGCTGAAGATAACGCCGCAGGCTATCAGGTAGCTACTAAACAGGCTGATGAGCGCCCATACCTCATGCCAGCACTGCTGGCAGAGTGTTAGAGGCGGAGGCTGGGTAGAGTTATTTGTTTTCATTTTGTTTTCCCCTTCTGTTGGTCCAGCGGATCGTCCCTGATCTAGGCCGTGTTAGCGGCTCAATCCATTAACGCGCCGGAATTTTTGTCTGATTCAATTAAATGAGATGACGATGGCGTCACCGGGGTGAAACGGGGACGGATTGGGGATAGAAAAAGGCAAATAATGGCAATTGCCGTAGCGGGCATCACAATCAGTGTGGCTTGTGCTAGCGTTATATCTATATCAATAGGGAATAGGGTGTGTTTGTGAATAAGTGTGTTGCCATTGTGGAAGACGAGGCGGCGATCCGGCAGAACTACGCGGATGCCTTGAGCAAGCAGGGTTATCAGGTTGTTACCTATGCTAATCGCCCGCAGGCAGAGGCCGGTTTTGCGCAGCAGTTACCTGATTTAGTGTTGCTGGATATCGGGCTGGAAGATGATGTGGAAGGCGGCTTTGAGGTGTGTCGTTTTCTACGCCAGAAATCTGCATTGCTGCCGATCGTATTTTTATCTGCTCGCGACAGCGATCTGGATACCATTTCAGGTTTGCGCTTGGGGGCGGATGATTATCTGACCAAAGATATTAGTCTGGTTAATTTGTGCGCGCGTGTGGCTGCCTTCTTTCGTCGTATGGATGCCATGCAACAACCGCAAGCACCTGAAGAAAAAATTACCCGTGGTGGTTTAATTCTGGATATGAATCGTTACAGCGCCAGCTGGCAAGGTGAGCATGTTGATCTGAGTCTGACTGAATTCTGGTTGATACATGCACTTGCGCTGCATCCTGGTCACGTGAAAAGTCGTGAGCAATTGATGGAGGCCGCCCATGTGGTAGTGGATGATGCAACCATCACCTCGCACATCAAACGCATTCGTAAAAAGTTTGCCAAGCTTGATAGCCGTTTCTCATCCATAGAAAGTGTCTATGGCATGGGTTATCGCTGGAAGAGTTAGCTTGCCTGCAAAGCCTCTCATCTCGATTTCAATTCGCACCAAATTATTGTTGGTGTCGTTAACGCTGCTCGTCGTGCCTTGGTTAGGTTATCAGTATGTGCAGGGTTTAGAGTCCTATTTGCGTGATGCGCAGGAGCAACGTTTAGCCGATCGCGTGACCGTCGTTGCCTCAGTGATGGATGGACAGCAGACGCTGTTTCGGCAGCAGGGCGTTGTTACGCCAGCGTTGAATATCGATGTGCATACCTATGTGCGCCCTTTGCATTCGGCGATTCAACTGGATGGTTATGATGATGACTGGCTGATCTATCAAGATCGCGAGCAACAACTGGGGAATGCTCAGGTCAATGATGATATTAGCGTGCGCTATCGTCTGGGTAGTTGGAATGGTTATCTCTATATGTTTTTGGCAATACGTGATGACCAGCTGGTTTATCGTCAGCCAAATAGTTTGTATCCGGGCAGAAGTGATCATTTGCGTATCGGGCTGCAAACACCAGAGGGTGATTACAAACGTTATCGCATGACAACGATTTCGCCCGGTTGGGTAAACGCTTATGAAATGCCCAAGCGTTTAAAAGAGATGTTGCCGCAAGGTTCTGAGTTTCGCATTAAGGGCGAGTGGCAGGAGGTCCATGGTGGTTACAATCTGGAGATTCGTATTCCGGTCAGCATGATTGGTGATCGTTTTTCATTTGCGGTTGCAGATGTCGATGATATTCAGTCGCGCAAGGTGGAGCAAGTTGTTGCGCTAGCAGATACTGAACATGCAAAGCAGTTAGCGACAATTGTGATCCCTACCGTGCAGATGGAAACACTATTGCAGCGCCTGAAACGACCGCAAAGCCGTATCTGGGTCGTAGATACCGCCAAGCATGTCATTGGTTTAACCGATAATCTCAATCAACCGATGGAGCAGGTGACGAATTATCCTGAATCAAACTCCTGGTTTTCCGGCATCATGCGTCTCTTTTATAGTTTTATTCTCAGTCAGCCTAACGGTCATATTCATGATTCGCTCTCATCAGTATCACGCCTTGATAACCCGGTGGTGACATCAGCGCTTAAAGGCGAGGTGCATAGCAGTTGGCGCACAACAGACAATGAAAATACCAGCATTATCACCGCGGCCCATCCTGTTTATATTGGCGATGAAATTGTCGGTGCAGTGGTGATTGAGGAGACCAGTAACTCTATTCTGCTATTACAAAACCGCGCCATAGAGGCATTGGTTAATATGAGTCTGGTTGCGTTTGTTTTGACGATAGGCTTATTGCTAACGTTTGCCACGCGACTGTCGATGCGTGTTAGGCGATTACGTAATGAGGTTGAATCTAGCATTAGTGACGATGGACGTATTCATCATGAGATATCCCCGAGTCGAGCGGGTGATGAGCTGGGGGATCTCGGGCGCAGCTTTTACAACATGCATCAACGCCTCGCGCAATACAATCGTTATCTTGAAAGCATGGCGAGTAAGTTGAGCCACGAACTGAGAACACCGATTACCATTGTACGTTCCTCTCTGGATAATTTAACGGGCGATCAAACAGATGAAGAGCGTGCTGTTTACGTGCAACGCGCTAATGATGGCGTAAAACGCTTAAGCGGTATCTTAACGCGCATGAGCGAGGCGACGCATCTGGAGCAGACGCTACAGCAGGAGGAGTTTCTTTTGTTTGATGTGGTAGAGCTGCTGGGTGCGTGTGTAGACGGATATCGTTTGGCTCACCCACAACAATCGTTCGTATTGCAGGCAGAGGTCTCTAGCTTGTCTGTGATGGGAGCACCAGAACTCGTTGCCCAGATGCTGGATAAATTAGTGGGTAACGCGATTGATTTTGCCAATCAAGATAGCGACATTGTCATATCCATTAAAACGCGATCAAACCACGCGGTTATCTCGGTTGTTAATGAAGGACCTGTGCTGCCGTCAGAGATGACGAGCAACTTGTTTGACTCAATGGTCTCCATGCGAGGAACGGATCATAAAGGAGAGCAGCCGCACTTGGGGCTTGGGTTGTATATCGTCCGTTTAATTGCCGAGAGTCATAAAGGCCATGTTGAGGTGGCCAATCTTCCGAATGGTAATGGCGTAATCTTCAACGTTATTTTGCCATTGCCATAATTGGTCATTATTGAACCGGGGTTTATCCTTTTTCCTTTCTTTTATTGCCACGCTTGTTTTGCTTAATGGAATTGTCAGCAGAACAAATTCCACAAGAGGAGCAAGACAATGAAAGCAAATATGAAAAAAATACTCACTGGCACATTGGTAACTGCATTGCCATTATTGATAGCCGTGGGTTGTACCGGTAATAGCCACAATATCAAACTAACCGAAACAGATGATGCAACCACTGAGGCCGCTTATGTCGCAGAGATTGAAAGCGAGCCAGAGTTGGGTCTAGCACTGCAATATGAAGATGCGGCAGTCGAAGAAACTACCGACCTGGCTATCGCCAATATGGATGGTTATATGGCGCAAGTCGAAACATATTCGGTTGATGAAGTAGCGGTAGATGAGATTGCTACTACTGATTCAGAAGAGATGGCCGACGAGTTAGCCATTCAAGAAACCGTGGTGGATATGATCACCGCCGCTTACGAGGCTGAGGCAAAAACTGTTCTGCCGCCTCCACAGAAAATGGTCTTTCACTTTGCATCAGGTAAAAACAACCTTGATGAAAGTGATGCAGAAACAATCAAGGCTCACGCTGAATATTTGTTAATGCATCCGCACTACACTCTGGTCGTCACTGGTCATACAGATAATCAGGGTTCCAAAAAATTCAATCAGCATCTAAGCGAAGTGCGTGCCCAGAATGTGGCGGATATGTTGATGGCTTATGGAGTGCCTGCCGCGCAACTGCGTGTTGGTGGAATGGGGGATAGTGTTCCCATGGTGTCGCCCAAAAATTGGGATGAGAATCGTCGTGTTGAGTTTGTCTATCAAGACTCAATGATAGCGACGTATCAATAACCGGTTTGGGCTGTCTGTATCCCTTTCTCCCTATGTCCCCTTCCCCTCGAAGATATAGGCAGCCCTTTTTTAAACAGCCTCTGAGCGGACCGATCCGCTCAGAGGTTTTTTGTTATTTGGCTGACAGCGCTTCGCCATTGAATTGAATGCCACCCCAGCCGTGACGCATAAAGGTACGAATGTTAGCGTGGTCAGCGCCTTCAGGGTTTTGCAGCACATCTTCACGGTAGTATTTGCCAAAACATGCCAGCGTTTGATCTGTATCCAGACTATTTAGCTTGGCGAAAGCAAAAATTTTGCACGAACCTTCATTGGTGCCTGCTTCGTTGGTAATAGTGTCGTCGCCGGTGCCGTTGGTGAAGGTAGTTGGGGTGTAGTCATAGTTTTCGGTGATGATGGCAATCGTCTCTTCAAATGAAACGTTTTCGGCATTAGTTTTGGTTTTTTCGATAAAGCTATTAATAGACATTCTTTTCTCAAGATAAGTTGGTTAAGGTACTATTTGTGCCGTCATTATAACGAAACTGGGTTTAGAGGTTCCCTGATACGATGTCCAGTCATCCAGAAAATATTACCGTTGCCAAAGTGTTTGCTGACGAAGCGCCTGTGGTGGCATCGTTGGCGCAAGAGATATGGCAAGAGTATTTCACGCCGATTATCGGTGCAGAGCAGGTGGCTTATATGTTGGATAAATTCCAGTCCGCTTCTGCGATTCAAGAGCAACTGGATAACGGCTTTCATTATTATCTTGCATATATTGCGGGTGCGCCGGTGGCGTATGTTGCGTTCAAGGCAGAGGGTGACGCGGTGTTTGTCAGCAAGCTATATGTGAAAGCTGATTGGCGCAAGCAGGGTGTCGGCAAGCAGCTGTTTAGCTTTGTTCGTGCTTTTGCCAAGTTTAATGGTAAAGAGAAGATCTATTTAACGGTAAATAAACACAATCAACTGGCGATAGATGCCTACACCGCGATGGGCTTTGAAAGCGCGGCAGCTGTGGTGGCTGATATCGGCGGTGGTTTTGTGATGGATGATTACCGCATGGAATTGATGTTGGAAAAGTAGAGGAGAGCGATAACTCCCCTCGTCTTTGATGTTATTTCAGTACGGTGACGTGGCCGCGATGTGTTGGCGCTTTGGTTTGCACATCATTGATAACGCAGCGCTCAGCATCACATCTTGCTGTGATTTCAATCAGGCTCTTTTGGTCTAGCTCCTGTTCCAGAGTCATGCGAACGGTGAAGCTCTTATCACCATTGGAAAATTTCACAGAACCTTTATGTGTCAAAGGCACTAGCGATCCATCATGCAGGCGTGCAGTCACCTGTGGAATTTGCGAGCTGGATGCTGGCGAAATTTCGTACCAGATATCAAAAAACGAGTCGATGTTTCCCGCAGAGCTTATGCCGGGCAGAGTGGATAGCGCACACAGCAGCGCTGGTGCAAGCAGGCGCTTGGTAAATGTTTTCATGTCGATCCTTCCTTGGATGTTTGTGTTAAGCGAACCTATGCTAACACTAAACTGTGTTTGGAAATAATCGAGCAGAAAAACGGTTAGTGGTGGCCGTGGTGCTGTTGGTGGTCTGTGTTGTGTTGCTCGCGCATATCGCGAACTTCCGCCGTAACCGTAGCGACTTCACCATTTGAGAAGTGCAGTGCGATTTCAGTCGCGTCACCGGGTGATAAGGTCTGTTTCAGTTTCATCAGCATCAGATGCATATCGCCGGGAGTAAGCTCAACACTTTCGTGAGAGGCGATCTCCAGCGCTTTAACCTGACGCATCTTCATCTGGCCATGCTCATGCTCGGTTTTATGGACTTCCACTTTGCCGGCAACAGGGCTGGAAATGCTCTCGATGCGTACGCTCTTAGAGCCGTGGTTGCTAATGGTTAAAAAGCCAGCAGCGACTTTGGCAACCGGTGGTGGTGCATTGATATAGGCGTTTTCAATGACGATGTCGCCAGCATGCGCAACAAAACTCGTTGCGGCCAGCGCCGAGATAATAATGGTTTGTAGCGTACGTTTAAGCATGTCCCGATTATAACCTGATGAATTTAATCTCATGGTGCGACAAAATGTCACATGCTTGAGGTCAGTGTTTTGAGTGCTTGCGCAACCTCTTCAATGACCGGTGCCCATTGTTTTTGTTTGTCTTGGCGAAACAGCCGCATCGACGGATACCAGTGTGTTTCGCTCCCCTCTATTTGCCAGCGCCAGTCAGCGGGGAAGTAGAGTAGCGTCCAAACCGGCTTGCCTAATGCCCCGGCCATGTGGGCAACGGCAGTATCAACGCAGATCACCAAATCCACTTCGCCAATGGCGGCGGCAACGTCATGGAAATCTGTAATATGCGTATCCAGGTTGATTAAGTCCATGCCGGCAGGTGCTTCAGGTGCATCCAGCTGCGGCATCTTTTCCAGGCTGTAATAGCGTACATTTTTGATTGCCGCTAATGGTGCTAGCTGATCAGGTTTTAAAGAGCGCGCATTGTTTTTGGGGTGAGAAGGATTGCCGCGCCACACCAGTCCTACTTTAAAACCATCAAATGCCATTGCTTCTTTGAGTTCGGCAGATGCTGTTGGCACAGTTAAATACGGTACAGCCGGCTCTTTCAGTGTTGTTAACTGATTGAGTAGATAAGGCAAGCTCATCATGTGTACGCATACATCAATTTTGTGTTTGGCCAGTTGTTTTGGTTCGGCGATGACCGCATCTACTTCCGCGATTTCAGATAGCGTGCGGAATAGCGGTGGGCGGCAGTAGATAAGTACTTTGCCGCACAGTTGGCTCAATTGTGGAATGTAACGACAAAACTGTAACGCATCACCAAAACCTTGTTCGGCATTTACCAACACAGTTTTGTTGTTGAGTACTTCGCCGTTCCAGACGGGATAACGGGCAATGGGAATGTGCCCCGGCTGTTGTTGCCAATCGCTACGGCGCAATCGCCATTCGTGTTCTGCCCAGCCTTTGTTCATTTCGCCGAGTCTTAAAAGATTCAGACCATAGGTTGTGTGGGCTTGTGCAGAGCTGGGGTTTCGCTCAATCGCTTTTTCAAATAGCGTATCGCTCTCTTTAAAATCACCTTGCTCACCAGCAACTGTGGCGGCGTAGTATTCATAGGCCCCGGGAATGTGTGGGGCTAATTCCTGAAAGCGCTGGAAGTATTCCAGTGCCTTTTCGTATTCACCTGTTTCGCGATAGATAAGGGCGATGGAGGAATAGATGTCGGCATTTTCCGGTTCCTGCGCTTGAGCATGCAGATAGTGTTTCAAGGCTTCTTCATA
>JBNKYV010000266.1:0-7341 GCA_050301075.1 Gammaproteobacteria bacterium | reverse complement strand
AAGGTGGTGGCCAGCCCCATGCCTAAGGCCTGGTCGAGTTTGTTGGAGACACCAAGAAACGGGCACAATCCTAAAAACTTTGTTAACACTACATTGTTAACAAACGCTGTGCTCAGCAGTATCACCAAAATGTCGGTCATGTACCGGCTCCATTCAAACAAAAATTAATCTTTGAATGTCCTAGTGCATCTTGTATGCCAACCGGTTTGTTGTGCTCCACAAATGCCCATAAATACTGGGCATGCATGGCTTTAGTGCGTTTTTGTCAGGGGGAAATTGTCGTATTTCTTTGTCGTGTTTGGTACCCGCAAAAATTTCGTTGTAACCGCTTTGTCGTAAAACCTACAAAAATTCACACACTTAGAATTTGACAAAAATCGTCTGAAATACGCGATTTATAAGGCTTTTGTCGGTTTTTTGCAAAACAGGTACGCCCCTTGCAATAACCCTGTATATGCTTAATTGAAAAGGTGTGTATGGTGGCTTTAGGTACAGCAGTTCAAGAGCGTGAGGGATGGGTAGAAGCGGTTGCCGCGTTTATCGCATCACCACCCAACGGTATCCCCCAAGAGCTATTAACGCAATTGGCAGAGGCGATAGAGGGGAGCCACAGCTCCTTGCCGCCGCGTGTATTTTATGAGGCCGTGCAACAATCCGCTGTTGCTATTTCTATAACAGATCCTAACGCAAATATCTTGTACGCCAACAAGGCGTTTACTGACATCACTGGCTATCTGGCTGAAGATATTTTTGACAAGAACGAATCGATTCTTTCCGACAAACGTACACCCGTACATATTTATAAAGAGATGTGGCAGGCCCTGACAGAGAAGCGCTCATGGTCTGGTGAGCTAATCAATCGCCGCAAAGACGGTGAGCGCTATATTGCCAGCTTAACGATTGCTCCCGTGGTTAATGCATCAGGTGAAATCACTCATTACCTGGGTATGCATCGTGATGTAACTGAACGTCATCGTCTATCCAAGGAAGTTAGCAACCAGAAAAGTCTGATTGAGACTGTTGTAGATACAGCTCCCGTGGTAATTGCACTGCTACGTGAAGATGGCACAGTGGTGCAAACCAACCAGGCCTATAAAAAACTGGCTAATCAGATGGAGGGGCGTGATCCCGCTGCTGAATTGTGGGGAGCAATCTTTGAGGGTGAAGAGTGCTCTTTATGCGAACAAGAGGTTCGTTTTGATCCCGGCGGCAGTAAAGAGGCACGTTGGTTCTCATGCTCCTGTACACAGTTTGTAGAAAACGATACCAGCGTAGATGCCTTTTTTGAAACACGCCAACAAAACTATCGCCTGTTGGTTGCCAAAGAGATTACGGATATCAAAAAAGAGCAGGAAGCCGTGCGCATGAACGGCCTGAAAGCACTGATGGCTGAAGAGGAGTTGGTGCAAAGTATTCGTGAGACCTTGGCAGGATCTGTTTATCAGCTACAAGGGCCGCTTAACATGATCGCCGCTGCCAGCAATATGATAGACCGTAAAGGCAAAGAGCTGAGCATTGAAAGCCTGCGCAGAGCACTACGCGATGCGATTGCGACGGGTGCAGAAGCAATGGATACACTGCGCGGATGCATGCCCGAAGCACCACAAGAGGCAAACATCAGCGTCAACATCAACGAGATCCTGCATGATGTTCTGGCGCTTTCAACAGAGCGCTTGCTGAGCAATGGCATCGTGGTGGACTGGAAGCCTACTGCTGTATTACCCGCATTAAGCGGTCGCGAACATAGTTTGCACGCCATGTTTAAACAGCTAATCGATAACGCGATTGAAGCCATGAGCGCTCGTTCATGCAAAACACGCGAACTGACAGTTCGTACAGAAAAAACAGCTGATGATGTGATAACCATCATCATAGATGACACCGGGCCGGGCATTGACGAGAAAGATCGTATCAAAGTGTTTCAGCCCTTCTTCTCAACCAAAGGAATGAAAGGAAAACGCGCTGGCATGGGACTAACGATGGTTCAAGAGATTGTCAGTAATCACTCAGGCACAATCAATGTAGGACGCTCACCGGAAGGAGGTTGTCGATTTGAATTGCAATTGCCATTGGATGCAAACATCTAAGGAAGAGAGCTATGAATATAATGACATCTTCCATTGATAATATTGCACCAAGTGCATTGGCTGAACTTTACGCAGCTGAGCTTAACTCGCTCTACGCCGTTAGTAAGGTTCTTAGTTTATCGCTAGACCTGCACGAAACACTACGCGGTGTGTTGGATAAGCTCCACACGGAAGCCGGCATTGAGCGTGGCATGGTCACATTGCTTGAGCCTCAAAGTGGCGAGTTGTTACTCAGCGCTGTTTATGGCGATGATGAAGGCTACCTGAGTGAAGAGATACGCTATCGCCAGGGTGAAGGCATCATCGGAAAAATTCTTAATCTGGGTAAAACCATCGTCGTGGAGAAAGTGGGTGATGAGCCACGTTTTGTTGGCAAGCTAGGCTTGTATGATCAAGAGCTGGCCTTTATCGGTGTGCCCATACAGGTAGAAGACAAACTTGTGGGTGTGTTAGCAGCACAACCTACAGAAACGGATAGCGGTTTCCTACAATTACGCGCGCACTTTATGGAGATGGTGGCGAATCTTATCGGCCAAGCGGTACGTTTATCCTGGCGTGTAGAGCAAGAACATAAAGAACTTACCACAGAGCGTGATCGTCTGAAACGTGTAGTGCGCAACAACTATGGTTTCAGCAATATTGTTGGTCACACAGACAAAATGCGTAAAGTGTTTGATCTTGTGCGCCAAGTTGCCAAATGGAACACCACTGTGTTGATTCGCGGAGAATCGGGAACGGGTAAAGAGTTAATCGCGAACGCGATTCACTATAACTCTCCTCGCGCTAATGGCCCGGTAGTGAAACTCAATTGCGCTGCATTGCCAGATACCTTGTTAGAGTCGGAACTGTTTGGCCACGAAAAAGGTGCATTCACAGGGGCTGTCAATCAACGTAAAGGTCGTTTCGAACAAGCCAACGGTGGCACGATCTTTTTGGATGAGATTGGCGAAATCTCTGCACAGTTCCAAGCAAAACTGTTGCGTGTGCTGCAAGAGGGCGAGTTTGAGCGCGTGGGTGGTAGCAAAACCATTAAAGTGGATGTGCGTGTAATCGCTGCAACACATAAAGACCTGGAGTCTTGCGTAGAGGAGGGCGATTTCCGCGAGGATTTGTACTACCGCCTCAATGTTATGCCTATACAGGTACCTGCACTGCGGGAGCGTTATGAAGATATTCCGTCACTGGCTAAATTCCTGGTGTCGAAAATTGCAAAACAGCAAGGGCGTGATCTGGAAGTGACCGATAGCGCAGTACGAGTGCTCATGCGCTACAGCTGGCCCGGTAACGTACGCGAATTGGAGAACTGGTTAGAGCGTGCAGCAATTATGTGTGAAAGTGGATCGATTGATCGCGATGTCATTGCTGCAACAGGCTTGGAAGATGAAGTGGCCGCTACCTCACCGATTCCTATGACCACAACTTCAGTGGCGCAACCTAGTGTTGATTTAAATGATCCTGATCTGGATGAGCGAGAAAAAGTAATCGCTGCATTGGAGCAGGCTGGATGGGTGCAGGCAAAAGCGGCAAGATTGTTGGATATGACACCCAGGCAGATTGCTTATCGCATCAAGACGCTTAATATTTCAGTTAAGCAATTTTAAACATTTTAGATGTTTGATTGAGAAATACGGTATGGCAGAAATTCTCCAATTTCCCGTAAAACAAAAACAGGATAAATCAAATCTTGAAGCCATTATTGAAAAAAAATTAGGTGAAGTACCAGAGAAGGATAGGGAAAAACTAAAATTTGAACTCATTAAAACCATTGATAGTTACGATGGCTTTTTTTCAGAGTGGACGATTAATGTGCCCAAAGAGGGGAGTGACGAGTTGAAGAAGCAGCTCTACGACATTGCCCATCAAGAACACGGGCGGAAAATGTTAATGCTGGCGGAAATTATCAAACTGAAGGTGCAAGTGCTAGTAGATGACTATTGGCGCAAGACTTGATTAACTAAACTGTTTATCAGTGGTGCCGGCAATACGCCTGCACCACTGTGTCTAACTATTTACTCTCTTCTACCCAGGAGTATTGATTGACTTTAGAAAAGTCAGGGCCCCATACCAGTACATCACAAGGCACAGGCGTAGAGGATTGATCTGTATTCGAATGTGCATACGCAGCTGAACCACCTATGCTAGACAGAATTCCTCCATCTATGGTCATTGATCCATCACTTCTAAATAGAGATGGCCAGTAAAGGCCAACAGACGGTTGTCCAGCGGTAGTCCAAGAGAAGGCTGAGTCAAACCAGGTAAATGCAGATGCGAACCCGTTTGCATCGCCAGCAATGTCCTCGATTGGATATTGATGAATACCTACGCCTTCAGCAACATCCGCATCTAGCTGAACACCAAGGGAATAGACCTGAGACTCTAGTTTGCGGCACTCCTTCTCGTCGTTGCCATTCTTTGTCATGGAAAAGCCCCACTCCTTGGTGTAACCACCAATCACGGCACCGCCAGATGTTTTAACGTAAGTAACGGTTTGATAATGGGTGCCGTACTTTTCGTTGTGCGAATCAAAGCCATTTAATACCCGCTCCATATAGTCAATGCGCGCGCGATCAGCTTCGTATTGGGTAACCCCCCACGGGCCGACGGGTGGTTTCGCATCGTTGCGACCAAAACGGGTTTTTAACTCTGTAGCGGTAGGTATCTTGGCGCCTTGCTTGGCAAGGTTATGCAGAAAATTGAGATCTCTTGTTCCTGATTTCTTGCTCTTCTCATATTTGCTGTAAAGATATTTTTTATCAATAGAGCAAACTTTAGCTTTTGCAGGATTGCCTGGGTTCAGGTTGCGCTTATAACCCGTGGGGCAGGCGTAGCAGTTACCAGATAACTTGTGCTCAAAAGAACCTTTTTTGCATGCGACTTTCCCTTCATATTTAGCCTTTGAGAACTTTTTGGGGTCACTTCTATAGCAGCCTTTGGGGCTTTTAATGCCTCGCCACCAGGCGCGCTTGTAACCCTTGGGGCAACTATAACACTGGTCTGAAAAGCCCTTTTCAAAAGAGCCGGGATAAACAACGCTACATTGTTTAGCCCCTGTAAATTTTGCGTCTACCGCTGCAGAGGCTGAGCCCGGCGCAGTGAGGATAAAGCAGGCCGCGCCAATGAGTAGAAAATATCGGTATAGGTTTTGTAAGAGCATAATTATGTCCTTATAAAGAATGCACAAACTGCATAAGGTGAAACCGCAACCGTAATAATTTGAGGTGCTAAAAGCAAGACAATTGTTCGTGAATTAAGCTGAAAAATAAGAGGTAATAAGGGGAAGGAGAGGGCGCGTGTCTTAATGTAAATGTGAGTCGTTAGAATCCCCCTTCCTGAAGCCAATAAGTCTCGCCAATTTTCGTGAGTTGGCCTAAAGAGGTCAATACATGCGCATATAACATTGTTTTTACCAAATGATCACTTTGTTGAGTCGTTAAATCCCAAACCCATAACACCCCATCCGGTTGTTTGACGACAAGGTCAGGAATCAAATCACCAATTTTGCTGCCTAAACGCACAATTCGGGTTAACTCAGTGTTGTACATAGCCAGGCCCATACCAGGGCCATTGATGTATTCCTGAACGGTCATATTGAGCAGGCCCTGATCAACGAAAGGAATTTTTCGAATCGGTTGTTCCGCAGCAATATACCATCCCTCCATGGGGGAAATTTGCTCAATGCGTGATGCAACAGCTTTATGAAGCTTTACGCCAAACATTCGGTTAGACAACCACTCTTTTCCTAGTTCGTTTCTTAACAACTGTATTGATTGGCGAACAATGGTTTCTATATTGTTAATGGCCATACTTATCGTGAATCCTTCAAACAATAATATAGAGCGCAGGAGGGGGGTACCTGTATTCAAAAGAGCAGCATCCCTCTGACTGCTGAAACTATATTCTCAATTAGATAAAGTTTACGGGCAATTCCCGCTAAAAATGTTATTGTTCTCGTTGGCCTCATCAATAGCCTTATCTACATCCACTGTTACAATGTAGCTGCACGTATAACCGCTGCTGGGCCCTTGAATGCATGGGGTGGGGAGCGGAAATAGCACATCTGTCGTTTGATTGGCAGAAAATGATGGCAAGGTATGCGAGTACGGCACCTTCGAAGTGAACCCACCCGAGATATTCTTCACGCTGAATTCGATGGTTGTACGGGTGGTGATGGTAATGTTTGTCGGGGCATTATTTTTAACCCCAATTTTGAGCATTTTGGGGTTTGTTTTGTCTCGCTCACATGTTCCCGCGGTATTGGTAACGATCAGATCCGGCTTGGGTGTCTTTGAAAAGACAAATAGGTATGCTGCAAGTAGGGCGAGTACCGATAGGCTAACTATCGTAATAGGTTTAGCCCATGCTATCCATTTTCTATCGCTTGCCATTTTCGATTAGCTCCTTTGTCGTGTTATACGAACCCGAACAACGATTCCCTCTACAAAAATGCTGTTTCCTACAATGCCCCTTATCAAAAGCGTTAACGAGATGGGCAAGTTCGATACCATTAGGATAATGCTTAGCATAAAGTAATTTCGCCAAGCGAGATAATAAGTAAATAAATACATAACAATTGAGTGATGGGTTGATTCTTCTGCATGTCACTCATTGCTCTATTTTATTAGGGTTAACTCTTTTCCAATTGGGCCGATTACCTAAAAAGGTAGCGGTAAATATTTCTGGTGTGAGGTATATCCGCTAAGTATTGGGCGTTGGGCGTTGGCCGCCTGCCGACTGGATCGCTATAAGTAATGTCGATGCGACGGTGTAGCAGGGACGGGTCACGGGGTTGGCTTCTATGCCACAGATCATCAATAGCAACATTCTGGCGCTGACCACCCAGCGCAATCTGAATCGCTCGCAAATTTTGCTAAGCGAGGCGTTGCAACGTCTCTCCTCTGGCCTGCGTATCAATAGCGCCAAAGACGATGCGGCGGGCATGGCGATCTCCGAAAGATTAACAACCCAGCTGAGTGGCCTTAACCAGGCAATTCTCAATGCCAATGATGGTATCTCTCTCACTCAAACCGCCGAAGGCTCATTAGGGGAGATCACCAACAACCTGCAACGCATTCGTGAGCTAGCGGTGCAAGCAGCCAATAGCACTAACAGTGCTTCAGACCGTGCTGCACTTGATCAAGAGGTGCAACAGCGCATTGCAGAAATAGAGCGTATTGCCGCTCAAACCTCATTCAACGGACAACGAATACTGGATGGCACATTTGGAGCCGCTGCATTCCAGGTGGGCGCTAACGTA
>JBNKYV010000265.1:0-4498 GCA_050301075.1 Gammaproteobacteria bacterium | reverse complement strand
AAGTTGCTTGCCAAAGATACTTTGGATTCAATTATCGAAGCGCCAGATCGAGAAGAGCTGCTGACTTGGCTGCGGCATCAATCATTAATTCATCACGATAAAAAATTGGGTTATGCCATGGTGCATGCTGGGCTGGTGCCGGAGTGGAGTGTAAAAACGGCGGTGGCGTGCGGCAAAGAGTTGGAGGCTGTGTTGCGTGGCGATGATTTTGAAACCTATCTATCTCAGATGTATGGCAACAAACCGAGGCAATGGGATAAAACGCTAGAGGGTATGGATCGTTGGCGTTTTATTACTAACGTTTTTACACGTTTGCGCTACTGCACCAAAAAAGGAAAGCTCGACTATAAAAGCAAAGGTAAGCCTGGCTCCCAAGAGCAGGGTGGGTATCCCTGGTTTGAAATTGAAAACAGACAACACGAAAACGTAAAGGTTATTTTTGGGCACTGGTCAACGCTGGGTGTTGGCGAACGGAATAATACCTTTGCTATTGATGGTGGTTGCTTGTGGGGTGGTGAGTTAGTGGCATTACGAATCGATAAGCACGAGCCGGAATGGTTTATGTTGTCTTGCAATGGGGCGTGCAAGCCGGGTTAAGCTGTTCTTAAGCGTCGCTGTATTGGTTGAGTTGTTGTTCTGTTTTTAGAAAGAGCTGCTCTAGCTCATTAGCGATTGTGCTGAATTGAGATGTTTGTTTACGTCTAATGGCATCTTCCAGATCTTTTGCGCGTTCCGCCATGGCTTTGGCGCCTATTGTTCCGCAAGACCCTTTTAATGAGTGCGCAAGAAACTCCAGTTCATCAGAGTTGTTTTTTATAGCCTCTTTTAAATTATTTAGTTTCTCTTGTGTTCCATTTAGAAAAGTCTCTTTTAGCGTTTCAAAGCCAGGGCCCATCATCTGTTTGAGTGTGGCAACTTTGCTGTGTTCAAGTGTGTTGTCTGTGCTTGGCTGGCTGAGTATGTTGCCTTCAGGTATAGCGTTTCCGTCATCTACAGGACTCATCTGTAGCCATTTTGTCAGCATTCTTTGTAATTGGGGAAGCTCTATTGGTTTTGCAATAAAGTCATCCATGCCCGCTTCTTTAAAGGCATTTAAATCTTCCTGTAATGCGCTGGCAGAGAGCGCAACAATGGGGATGCGTTGATTGTGTCCTGGGGTTTTGCGTATGTACTTGGTTGCTTCTATGCCATCAAGTTCTGGCATCTGGTAGTCCATGAGCACTAGGTCGTATTCGGCATTTGCTAGAAAGTAGATGGCTTCTTTGCCATTCTCAGCAATCTTAACTTTTATGTTCATCGCCTCAAGGAAATGGGTGATGATCTCCTGGTTAACAGGGTTGTCTTCTGCAACAAGTACGCGTCCTTGGAAGGGTGTTTCCATCTGGTTTAATACAACGCTTTGCTCATCTGGGAATTGTGCCAGTGTGTTGAATTGAATGGTTTGTGGTGTGGCGTTGCTTGTTGGCAATTGAAAATCGATAATGAAGGTGCTTCCTTTATTTAATTCGCTCTGTACACCAATCTTTCCTTCCATTCGTTCAATAAGTTGTTTGCATATAGATAAGCCCAATCCCGTACCGCCATAACGTTGGTAGGTGCTAACATCTGCTTGTGTGAACGGGATAAATAGTTTCTTGGCTGTTTCAGCATCAATGCCAACGCCGGTGTCGCGTACTTCGATGTGGATATCTGCTAGTCCTGCGTCATTTGCTTTGCTGTCTATTGTTACCGTTATGCTTCCCTTCTCTGTGAACTTAATGGCGTTGCTTATCAAGTTGATAAACACTTGTCTTATGCGAGCGGGGTCGCCTTCGAATACAGCGTATTGGCTGTTTTTTGTATCCAAGTTGAGTTCAAGCTTTTTGTTATGTGCCTGCACTGAAAGTAGTTCTAGCGTATCGTTGGCTAGCTGGTGGAGGTCGAATGGTTGTTTGTCTAGTTCGAGTCGGTTTGCCTCTATTTTTGAAAGATCCAGAATGTCATTTATCAGCGAGGTCAGTGTTCGGGCAGACTGTAAAATAACCTGTGCATAATGCTGTTGTTGATCGTCAAGGCTGGTTTGATTGAGTAGTTGCGCCATGCCAATGATGCCATTCATTGGGGTGCGAATTTCATGGCTCATAGTAGCGATGAATTTGCTTTTGAGCTGTGCTGATTCGATGGCTTTGTTTTTAGTAATCTCTAGTTGCCTGGTGCGCTCCTGTATCAGGTGTTCAAGATTCTGATTCTGCCTGATCTGCTCGTGGTGAAGTTTCTGTATCTCAAGATTGTTGCAGCAGTTCATTAGTACTGTCGTGAGTAGAACGAGTTCTGTCTCATCCAGGTGTGACTCTTCAGGAAGGTAACCGACAAACATTCCCATTACCGTTTCGCGTACTGCAATGGCGTGGAGAATGAACGGGTGAGTTCGACTTTCCTTGTTTCCATTGAGTACGAAGGCACGGTTTTTTCGAATGGCGTATGAGAAGAATCCCTGTTCGATCCATTGCGGAAGCAGTTCTTCTGTTTTTGTTTTGTATTGCTCTGATGAGTGTGAGTGTGGCGCAAAGGCCATTTCATTATTTACCAGTAATACGCTATATCCGTCGAGGGTAATGAATTTGGCTATATGCTGAATAGTGGAATTGATGATGTCATCAACAGGGTTTTTGTTGTTGCATGTGGCGATAAAGTTGTCGGGTGTAATGATATCCTGAAGCGTGGTGATGAGATATTTCTGTGATTTCTTTAGTGTGGAGAACTCATTCTGATCAACCAGCGAGAGCTGTGTAGAATTGGGTGGCGATTGCATGCGCTATTCTCCCAGAACAAGGTCAACGGCAATTGAAAATTGCGAATCCAGCTCTTTGAGAATAAAAGGTATGTTTTCGTCGCTGAGTTCCAGGCTCTCCCATGTGCCATGTTCGAGAGGTGGTGTAAAGCGCTCACCGCTTGAACCATCTATACAGGTTGTGGCAATGATATCTCCTACATGGACGATGGCAGATTCCACTGCGTGGCTTTTTGATTTTGATGGTTTGTGGTGATGGGTGGTTGTTTCGATATGTCGTTTGGGGAGATCCCAGTCTTGTAATAACAGGCCACCAATTAATGCGTGGTCAAAACCAAAGTGTTCGTTTTCAACGTGGTACAGCAGCCGTTTTTCTTCTTTGCAGATATCCAGTAGTGTACGCATGTCATTAGGTTGTGATTTATAAAGCACCAATCGACCAATATCATGCAAGAGGCCTGATACAAACGCGGTTTCAACATTAGGGTCGCGTCGTAACGTGGCAAGTATTCTGCAAGCAACACCACAGGCTGCGCTATGGCGCCAGAATGATTCCATATTGACGATATCTTCCGGTATTTCATTGAAGGCACTGACGATTGAGCTGGCCAGAACAACATCACGCAATTGATGGGTGCCAATGATGACGATAGCTTGCGTAACGGTATCTACGCGTCCGGGGAAGTTGTAAAAGGCGCTATTGGCTAATCTTAATATGCGTGCAGTGAGAGCCGTATCTTCGCTAAGAATGTCTGCCAGTAATTTATTTGAGCTTTTGGGGTTGGCGATGGCTTCCTCTACTTTGAAAAAGATGGAGGGTAGGGAGGCAACCTTGGTAAGTCCTTGAACGAGAGCATATGGGTCTGGCTTATTAATGTTCATTTTTGTCCCGCCTCCTTGCAAATGTATTTGATCTTCCAGTGATCAATCAGTGCTTTGAATAGCGGGTGCTTTTTGTCGACATGATAAAAGCGTTCTTCGGCCAGCGCTTCGGCTTGCGCAGCTAGCTGTGGGTTTGCGTTAATAATTTCTTGTATGGTTTCTTGATTGTCGTCGCCTTCAACGTCAACCTGAGAGATCCCCCAGGTTTTTAAAATGCCAAGATGTTTTTCTTCAATGGTGGTGCCCTGTTTGAGTAACACGACGCCGTTCATATTGGTGGCGTCGGCAGAGAGCACCATTCCCGTTTCCAGTTCGCTAATGGATATTGTTGGCATATACAGTCCGTTGTTCCCCAGTGGCGCGAGGCCATGAGTCTTTTATATGTATTGGGATAACTACTGTATCGACGCCTGTAAGGGATTTTAAAGGCAATAAAAAAGGGGCAATTAAGCCCCTTTCTGAGAGTGATTACTCGTGGCCGGAGAGCCAGTCTTTTGGTTTGAGATATTTCTCATACAGCTCGGCTTCCGGGGTGCCTGGTTCCGGTTGCCAGTTATAGCGCCAGCGCACTAACGGTGGCATCGACATAAGAATGGATTCGGTACGTCCGCCCGTCTGTAGGCCAAACAGAGTGCCACGGTCAAAGACCAGATTGAACTCAACATAGCGGCCGCGACGATAGAGTTGGAAGTCGCGTTCACGCGAGCCGTATTCGGTTGCTTTGCGGCGTGCCACAATCGGGCGGTAAGCCTTGATGTAGTGGTCGCCAACGCTGCGCATAAATTCAAAGCTCTTATCAAAGCCCCATTCGTTTAAGTCGTCGAAGAACAGGCCGCCAACGCCACG
>JBNKYV010000264.1:0-10711 GCA_050301075.1 Gammaproteobacteria bacterium | reverse complement strand
AGCCATCTCCATTCAGATCCCCTGCGGCAAAGTTATTCACCTGTAAAAAAGAGGTGGGAACATCCAACTGTAAGTATTGCGCAGATTCCAACTCTCCTTGTGCATTCTGTAATTGAACTCTTATATACGGGATATTGGTTCCAGTTAATTCGTTATAGCGAGTAAAGTTACTCGCCACGTCATCAAGACCATCATTATTAAAATCGGCGACAACAGCAATAGAGTGTCCATAACCAGTAGGAATCTGGCTATACGGTTTAAAATTAAACTCAGCCTGAGCTGACCCGGCAGCAACAAATAATATAGACGCAGAAATTCCGACTCTGCAGAATGAGGAGATAGACATGACCCTTCCTTGATTATTATAATTTCCTGAAACAGAACTTATCATGCAGCTTTAGGCCGCACAAAATAACTTTTCCGTATTTAACTACTTCCTAATTTAGAACACGTAACAAACATCATACTTGTTTGTAAACGGTAAGAAACTAGCGACTCCACAAACCATTGGGAACCCAATACTCAATGGTATCAAATTCGTATCAAATAACTTTAACGACTATTGACCGCCGTTATCTTGCAACCTCGCAAATTCTACACGAAGCTTTTCAACCCGTTTTCTATTTACACCAAAATCAGAATGGCCAACACGTGATGCGGAACGCACATGAATCACACCGGATTCCTTATCCAGTCGTAGCTCCAAGTCATCAACAAAACGTAACCAGCGTGTCGTATAAGTTGACCGCAAGTAGTTATCTTGCGTTTCTTTAATATCACCACCTGTTGCGGTGACTGCTTGTTTTGCACGCTGCCATGCTACGGCTGCATCCCCTTCAAATACCAGCGGCTCAATAAATGCGCTGCCACCGCGCGCTTCACTACACACGCAATTCGGCTTATTCGGGCATGGAGCCAATACTCCATCTTGTAAACCTGTACTGGCGTTAGCTGTCGGCATGAACGGTGCGGCCAATATTAAAACCACAGGAACGATCACAATCGCCAAGAGCAGATACATCGCAATTTTCACGCATCAATCCTTTCATGAATGTTTTAAGTTTATATCTTACCGTTGGCATGATGACGAAACAGCATTTTTTCCAGTTCAACAAGAAACAGTACTGAAGAAGCCACAACAATGACTCGTATCCATGCCTCAAGGCTCATGCCTGTTGTTGCGAACAATACGTTCATGGGTGGCCAGTAGGTCAAGGCCAATTGGAAAAACATCAATATAGCGATAGCGTAAAACACATAGCGATTGCCGAACAGTCCGCGTCGAGTCAAAGAGGATTCAAACAGGTAGCGCGCGTTAAACAGATAGAATATTTCAAACATCACCAAGGTGTTCACTGCGACTGTGCGTGCAAGCTCAATCGATGCACCGTTTTCACGTTCCCAGATAAAGAGTCCGAACGTGCCCGCTACCAATATGATTGCCACAAATACAATGCGCCAGATTAAAAAGCGCGACAGTATCGGTTCACGCGCATCACGTGGCACGCGCTGCATAACATTGCGTTCTGCGGGTTCAAAGGCCAATGTTAGCGCCAATGTGACGGCGGTGATCATATTCACCCAGAGAATCTGCGCTGGAGTGATCGGCAAGACACGACCACTAACAATCGCTGCGATGATGGTTAACGCCTCACCGCCGTTGGTTGGCAAAATAAACAGAATCGATTTTTTAAGATTGTCATAAACCGTGCGCCCCTCTTCCACCGCGCGGGCGATCGAGGCGAAGTTGTCATCAGTCAGCACCATTTCCGATGCCTCTTTGGCAACCTCCGTACCTTTCTGCCCCATGGAAACACCCACATCGGCACGTTTAAGCGCTGGGCCATCATTCACACCATCACCAGTCATGGCGACCACTTCGCCTTGTGCTTGCAGGGCGCTAACCAGTCTCAGTTTTTGTTCAGGGGAAACGCGCGCAAACACATCTGATCGTCTAACAGCCTCACTAAACTGCTGCTCATCATATTCATCCAACTCAGCACCATTGACGACAGTCACTCCATCACCGATACCCATCTGCGCACCGATCGCACGTGCCGTCACAGCATGGTCACCAGTGATCATCTTGACGCGGATACCGGCCGATTTACAGTTTTGTACGGCGACAATCGCCTCCTGGCGCGGTGGATCGATAATCCCGATCACACCCAGCAATGTGAGGCCATCCTGTACATCATTAAAGCTCAGTGTTTGATAATGCTGCTCAGCGGGTTTAAATGCGATAGCCAATAGACGTTGGCCGCGCGAGGCCATGCTTTCCATTTCTGTGTTCCAGTAGGTACGATCAAGCGGCACATCCTCACCGCGCATGCGCTGCTGATGACACATATCCAACACCCGCTCTGGCGCACCCTTTATATAGATAAAACCGTGCCCGGCATGGTCGTGGTGCAACGTGGCCATAAAACGATGTTGTGATTCAAAGGGAATAACGTCGGTACGCGGATACTGTGTTGCGCAGTAGCGGTGATCCATCCCGGCCTTAAGCGCTAACGTAATCAATGCCCCCTCAGTCGGATCACCTTGCATCTTCCATAGGCCATCTAACTCAGTCACGGTAGCGTCATTACACAGTAGTGCAGCCCGCGCCACTTCCTGCATCAGCGGCAACGACTCAGGCTCAATCTCTTCTCCATCAAGTGTGACAACGCCGTGAGGATCGTATCCCACACCGCTTACCTCGCACATACCAAACGAAGTTGTAACAGTCTGCACGGTCATCTCATTGCGGGTGAGCGTACCGGTTTTATCTGAACAGATAACGGTAACTGACCCCAAGGTCTCTACCGCAGGCAAACGACGGATGATGGCGTTCTTCTTTGCCATGCGCTGCACGCCAATGGCCAGTGTAATCGTCATGATTGCAGGGAGCCCTTCCGGGATACCCGCCACCGCCAACCCCACCGCGGCAAGAAACATCTCTGCCGCCCCCCGGCCATGGACAAACACGCCGTAGGCAAAGGTCAACGCGGCAATTACACCAATGCCGATCGTCAGCCACTTGGCAAACTCAGCCATTTGCCTTAGCAGTGGCGTGGTCAGTGTTTGTACCTCGCGCAATAAGCCACTGATGCGACCAATTTCGGTATTGTCACCGGTCTCGACCACCACCCCATGGCCCTGACCATAAGTGACCAGCGTGCCTGAATAAGCGATGCCGACCCGATCCCCCATTGGGGCATGCACATCAACGCAACCAATCCCTTTTTCTGCGGGCAACGACTCACCGGTCAGCATGGCCTCTTCAATATTTAACTCACGAGACTTGAACAGGCGCAGGTCAGCGGGCACTTTGTCGCCAGACTGCAGCAACACTACATCGCCCGGCACTAACTGCTCAGCAGGCAAGCTGACAAAGCGCCCATCGCGCTTCACCATGGCCTGCTGCGAAAGCATATGGCGGATGGCATCCAGCGCCCTTTCGGCTTTACCCTCCTGGATAAAACCGATGATGGCATTGACCACCACCACACCAAAGATCACCGCACTGTCTATCCAATGCCCAAGCGACAGGGTAATTACGCCGGAGGCGAGCAGAACATAGATCAGTACGTTGTGGAACTGTAAAAGGAAGCGTGCAAATGGCCCCTTGCGCTTAGGCGGCTTTAAGCGATTGGGACCATAGGATATGAGGCGCTCTGCCGCCTCTTCGCTGGTAAGGCCTTCTGGTGAAACATTTAGCCGCTGTAGCGCCTCTTGCGCATCAAGCGAGTGCCATTGAGTTGTCTCACTGGAGCTGACCGCCATGTCATCCTTTCCTTTAAATCAATATAAACCCAAATTCCTTATATAGATTAGGATGACCGAACGCGAATGTGTAGCACGCATTTATATTGGTTCACGGGTGCGATACCAGCCAGCGATGCTATAGCGCATGCTTTGGGTGACCGCAACCTCGTGCGGAAACTCTTCACTAACAAAACAGACCAGGGTTCCGGCAACGGGCGGCACCGTCGCAATAAGCTCATCCTCTGAAGAAAACAGCAACAATTCACCGCCATCTTCCGGCTGCCAGTGAGGGTTGAGATAAGTGACCACAGTGATACGCCGGTAGTTATTGTTCTGAAAACTATCCAAGTGTTTCTGGTAACCGGCGCCGGGAGGATAAACTGCAAAATGAGTCTCCAGCTCTTCAAGCCCTAAGAAAAGCTCACGGTTTAGGCTAAACCGAAAACGCTCCAGGATATCGAGAAAGTAACGCTGATCTTCTGTCGCACCATCCAACCATAGGATGTCGTCACCGCGGATATCCCGGCGCAGGGTTTCATCAATGTCTTTACCGATTTTTGCGGGGTGTAGCTCCCCCTCACGCCGGTGGTCCAGCAGCTCTTGATAGAGCGCGCCTGTTAAGGCCGGACTAAAGAAACCAGGCACCACGGCCCAGCGCTTTGAGATGAGTTCGTCTATAACGTTTGGGATCAGTTCGTCATAGTCAGGAAGGACATCAAACAGGGCTCCGTCCATATATGTTCACTCTAAAACGTCACCCATCGTGACCGACGGATTATCCGTCCAAAAACTGAAATTTCCAATATTTTTTTCAGCCGTTTTGAGCTAAATTGGTCTAAGGACGAACCCAATATTTTTTACGGTTATTTTCAATAAGATAGAGGGACCAGCCGCTCTGGGGGAATACGCTCTCCCCCTGCCGAAAAGCTGATCCCGGAAAGGGCAAAATGGACAATCAACTGATGACAGTAGGATGGCGAGAATGGCTATCGCTACCTGAAATTGGCCTTAAGCGGATTAAGGCTAAAGTGGATACCGGCGCCAAGACATCTTGCTTACACGCCTTCTCTGTTGAGCCGTTTGATAAGGATGGAAAACAGTGGGTCCGTTTTGGTATGCACCCCAACCAAAATGACACCGATGTAGAAATTTTCTGTGAGGCCAAAGTCATCGACCAACGCAACGTCACAGACTCAGGCGGACATACAGAAAAGCGTTATGTCATCCGCACCCAGATGGTACTCGGCGACCAGCAATGGCCTATCGACCTAACCCTTACCAATCGTGACAGCATGCGCTTTCGCATGTTGCTTGGCCGACGCGCTATGGAGAAACGAATCGTCGTTGACCCCAGCGCCTCTTACCTTCTAAGCAAACACAGTAATAGTTAAAAAACAATTCATACCCCATGCAATGGTGGCGGTAATGAACTTAAATACACCGCCACCAACAATACGGTTACATACACCGCACTATCAAATCGCAACGCATATAGAAAATGCTTAAACGCCTTTGTGACAGCAGGGCTTCCCAGCTGCTGTGATAAACGCGGTACCCAGCGCACAAAATTTAAAGCGCCAATCCCCACCATAATCAAAACAAGCGCCAGCTTTGCCAATAGCACCCAACCATAACGTGTGCTCCACAACTCGTTAACAGCATTAAACTGATGCCAACTGTTATATATCCCACTTAAGGCAACAATCATCAGCGCGATGGCAGCCGCCATAGACAACTGCTGCGCAAGCACAAACGCACTCGACAACTGCCCGGTACGCCGTAAGGTTGGTAACACTAACACCGCATATAACAAAATAGCGCCACCCCACACTAGCCCGGCAACGATATGCAATGTATTGGCGATATTAGGGAAAGACCAAAATCCAGCCTCGCCAGCATGCCCACTTACGCTAATCAACGAGGCAACCACACATGCCGCTAGGAGAAGTATTAATCCAGTGAGTTTGCTCCAGGCCTTGCGCCCAATCCTTCCCCAGACTAACAACATAAAACACCAAACGGAGACAAGCCAATACCAAAACGTGCCATAGTCACTTCTAGAAAGTACCTGGGGGATATAATCAAACGCCTGCGATAAATCGACATCTGCCATCACAGCCGTTCTAAACAACAGCGAGCTGCAGATTGTAAGCAACAATAGCGATAACACAGCAAACAGACTAATCGTATAGCGCCTTGCCTCGGCACTGAAAACAGACGGGGCCAGCCACAATGCAGCCAGCCCCATCCCGATAATCAACGACAGTGCCAAACGATCTAGCGTGGCATTCGCCAGTTGCAAAAGATCAAATAGCATCGTGGCTATTTTATTTCACGCTAAAGGAAAAGCCTCCCTTTATGCGGTGGCCATCACCGGCAATCACATTCAATTTAACGTTGTATTCACCTGTAGAGAGAGGTCCCAACCCAACACTCAACTGTTTCGCACTCTCGCCTTTAACAACGGCATCGTTATCCACACGCTTACCACTCTGGTCCGTGACCTCAATTTTGCTCCACTCAGCCTCAACCTTGCCAGAAAACCACACATCCACTTTGGTAGGTGCCGCATTCAAAACCGCCCCCTTCACAGGGCTCGACTTATCCATGTGCACATGGGCCAAACCTGTTACAGGCCACACCAACACAGCACAAAACGTAATAAGAGAAGCTAAAAGATTTTTGATTTTCATTATCCCGCCCTCGATTCAGGAAAACTCAATGGATGATCACCATACAAGAAGAGATCCGGGCAAATCAAACGATTTAATAAAGAACGCGTCCCTGCGTAAGCGTTCATCCCTGATATTTGCTCGCCAGACTAACAGCGGCGACTTTCAGGCTTGAGGAAAGAGAAAGGGGAACACAGCTGCGGGATAGATACCCGCAGCTGTGTAATGTTTTATCAATTAAAAGCAGCGCCTGGCTTTTTACCGACAGCCTTCAATATTTTGGCTAACGGACAAAACCCCGTAAATGCGGCCTGAAACATGTTCGCCCCAACAAATGCAGTAAACCACAACCAATAAGGGGAGTGATAATGGCTTAACGCCAAACTTACCAGAATCATCACTCCTGCGAATGCGAATATAAACCTATCAATATTCATCTTAATCACCTTTAAAACTTACTCACCATCTTTCAACTTCTTAATGCCTAGCGCAGACAGTATCGCCTTTTCGTAGTAAGGCTCGGTAACGCCTTTTTTAACTTTGCGCAGAAAATATTTTTCAAACGCTACCTTGGCCAAATGCACCCACTTACCCCCTTTCATCCATGCCACATTGCGTGGTGGAATTTGCGGCATCGCCACAAACGCCACACCCGTGTCGCCCATATCTGCCAAACAGATGGCATTCCACGTGCCCTTCTCTTTTGGTTCCTCTTCATTTAACAGCGCACGAATGTTGTGAGCTGTTGCCGTGACCATGGACTCAATCATGTAACCAGTTTTGGGTGCGCCGGTAGGCACTGGGGTCGCTTCAACGGGAGGTATCGCCACACACACACCCACAGCAAATACATTTTTGAACGTAGGGTTACGCTGGTGTGCATCAATCAAAATAAAGCCACGTGGATTTACCAATCCCTCAACATCCCTGAATGGATCAATACCGGTAAAGGCGGGCAGAATCATGGAGTAGTTAAACGGTAGTTCATGGCGTTTTTTCTCTTCGCCATGCTCATCCACCTCAACCACGTGCATGACGCCATCTTCCACCTTCTCCACTTTGGCATTCGTGATCCATTTGATGTCGCGCTTGCGCATCTCGCTCTCAAGCATGCCTTTGGAATCACCCACCCCACCCAGGCCTAAGTGGCCGATGTAAGGCTCAGACGTCACATAGGTGATGGGCACGCGGTCACGGATTTTGCGTTTGCGCAGATCGGTATCTGCAATAAAGGCATATTCGTAAGCGGGGCCAAAACAGGAAGCAAATGGTGCCGCCCCCACAATCATCGGCCCGGGGTTGTCTACCATCTCCTGCCATGCGTCCGAGGCTTTGGCGGCATGATTTACATGGCAGATCGATTTGGTAAATCCTTCAGGCCCTAATCCGGGCACCTCTTCGAATGCCAAGCGAGGCCCGGTGGCAATAACCACATAGTCATAGGTCAATTCAGTGCCATTTTCCAACACCATACGATTCTCGGCAGGATGAAAGCTTTTCAACGCCGAGTGGATAAACTCAATCCCCTTCTTATTAAGATAGGGCTTCAGCTCAACCTTAATATCTTCAGGCTTGCGCCATTTCACTGCTACCCACGGATTGGAGGGTACGAAATGAAAGGTGTCGCTATCTGATACCACAACAACCTCATCTTCACGGCGTGCCTGTTCGCGCATTTCATACGCCATCGACACACCACCTATTCCTGCACCTATGATTACGATTCGGGCCATTTTCGTTCTCCCCCTCAGTGGGTATTAATCTCTACTCAAAAAATCTAATTTCGTTTCATCCAATGGTTGAATTTCTCGATTTCATATTCTAAGATTAGGATATTAATATATGTTTTGCAAGTCAAGCATGACAGAAAAAAGGAAAAACGGGATGGAAAATCACAAAACCCATGCATTAATCAGGTTTTCAGTCGATAACCCACGCCTTATCAGCTGGGCGATGGCGCTATCAACATTGATACTAATTGCCCTCGCCGCCCTGCCCAGCGTGTGGCCGACTACATTTAATGCACTTAATCCACTGGCAGTGGATACCGACCCGGAAAACATGCTTTCCGAAGATACGCCTGTGCGGGTATTCCATAACGACATGAAGCAGACCTTCTCGCTCAGCGATATGGTCGTGGTCGGTGTGGTAAACAATGAAAACCCCAACGGTGTATTTAATATAGACTCGCTGAAGCGAGTTTACGAGTTAACCGAATACGCAAAAACGCTAACGTGGCCTGATCCGCACGATCCTGAAAAACAGGCCGGCGTGATTGAGGTCGATATGCTGGCGCCATCCGTGGTGGATAATATCGAGCAAGGTGGCCCCGGCATCGTCAATTTCAGCTGGCTGATGGATGGCCCACCCAAAACCGAAGCGGACGCATTGGCCGTGCGTGATCGGGCCCAACGCATTCCTTTGTTACACGACACTCTGGTGAGTAATGATGGCCAGGCGCTGGCCATCTACCTACCCTTGACTGAAAAACACTACAGTTATCAAGTGCGCGAAGCGCTGCTGGAGAAGATTGCCGAGTGGCCCAAATCTGCTGATGAGTACCACATCACCGGACTACCCGTGGCAGAAGACACCTTTGGCGTAGAGATGTTTATCCAGATGGCCATCTCTGCACCACTGGCCATGCTGCTGATCTTTTTGTTGTTGTGGTTCTTCTTCAAAAAACTGATTCTGGTGGTATCCCCCATGCTGGTTGCCATGGCTTGTGCGATGAGCGCCATGGCCGCACTGATTATCAGTGGTAATACCGTACACATCATGAGTTCAATGATTCCTATCTTTATCATGCCTATCGCGGTGTTGGATGCCATACACATCCTCTCCGACTTTTTTGATGAATACCCCAAGCATAAAGACCGCCGCAAAGCGATCCTGAAAGTGATGAGCCACCTGTTCAGCCCTATGCTGTTCACCACTCTCACCACCATGGCCGGTTTCGCCTCTCTAGCACTAACACCGATTCCACCGGTGCAAGTATTCGGCCTATTCATCTCATTCGGCGTATTCCTGGCGTGGTTCTGGACCATCACCTTTATTCCAGCGTTCATCATGTTTATCCCGGAAGAGAAACTGGAGAACTTCGGCCATAAAGTCAGTGATAGCCATGAGGACAACACCCTTATGACGCGTGCCCTGGCAGCAGTTGGTCAAAGCACCTACCGCAATGCGCGCACCATGATCGTCGGTACATTGGTAGCGGTTGTTGTTGCCATATACGGCATTAATCAGATCAACATCAACGACAACCCTATTAAATGGTTTGATGACAATCACCCCATCCGTGTTGCAGACAAGGTATTGAACGAACACTTTGGTGGTACCTATGTCGCCTATCTGGCGCTTGAACCCGGGTCAGCAGATGGTAGCCAGCAAAATGAGGGCATCTTGCAACGTCTCAACGAAGAAAAAGCAAATGCCGTTGATGACGGCATTGAGAATGCGGATAAAGTCTTTTCACAAGTCGCCGAGAAACTTTCATCTTCCGATATGAAAGAGACGTTAGCCTTTGTTGAAGAGTCATTGGATATGGCCAGTAATGATGAATACGATGCATGGGATAGCGCATTGATGTTCATCGACAAAGAGCGCCAACGTAATGAGATCTTCAAACAACCCGAAGCGCTCAACTACATCGCTGAAGTGCAGACATTCCTAAACTCACTGGATGTGGTGGGTAAATCCAGCTCGGTGGTGGATATTGTTAAAACCGTGCATCGTGAGCTACTGTCTGGCGAACAAGATCAATTCCGCATTCCTGATAGCAGCAACGCAGTAGCACAAACACTGGTGACCTATCAAAACAGCCATCGTCCACACGACCTATGGCACTTTGTAACACCAGACTATCGCAAAGCGACCGTTATGGTTCAGCTCACCAGCGGTGATAATCAGGACATGGCAGCGGTTGAAAAAGCACTGGCACAATACATTCAACAAAACCCAGCGCCATTTGATCTGCAACAACAGTGGTTTGGTCTGACCTACATCAATGTCGTCTGGCAAGATGAAATGGTGGCCGGCATGTTGGAAGCCTTTGCCGGAAGCTTTATCATCGTTATGTTGATGATGATCTTCCTGTTCCGTTCAGTGTTATGGGGCATACTTTCTATGGTGCCGCTAACAGTAACGGTTGGATTAATCTATGGCGTGATTGGCATTATCGGTAAAGATTACGACATGCCAGTCGCAGTACTCAGTGCACTCAGTTTGGGCCTTGCCATCGACTACGCCATTCACTTTTTGGCGCGTGCACGGGAGACACAAAAAGC
>JBNKYV010000263.1:0-5564 GCA_050301075.1 Gammaproteobacteria bacterium | reverse complement strand
CCATCAAAAGGGTGCAGCCTATCTACACCACTAAACAAAAAGTCATACCCTGGCGAGTAAAAAAAACGACATTTCATTTTTTCTGGCTACTCTTGATTTGAAGTGCGTATGTCATAACATCATTTGGCGTCCACATTTTTATATAATTCCCCATGAAACGCAGCTTGAGCAACCAACGCATGTATGGGCTTCCCACGTATTCATCGATTGAAATACTGGGAGAGTTTAGAGGTGGAATACCAGATCCCAGCTCCAGCAGAGAGGCGACTATCGTTGAGCAATTGGATTCAAGCATGTTGTATTTACTTGAGCTGCTCTTGAACTCTCCCCAATATTCGATCATTTTATCTTCGTCTAACCCATGGATATGAATCGACTTGTCGGCTTCTCGATGCTCTACACGGCAGTCTACGCGGTATGATTTTGGATAGGATGCATCATGCATTTCACCTAGTTTGATGTCTTTCTTCGCCTTTGCCGCCGTCTTTGGCCAAAAGCTAACGTATTCGTCCCTAACCTGTAACGAAGCATGCCCCACATCACTCGGCGCATTTTTCCAAATATATACCGTAGCCGTCATTATCCTTCCCTTTTCATAATGAGCCTATACGCCCAAAGTTCTAACCTACGATATCCCGCTATTCTGAATCCTCTTTGCCCGCTTCAATTTCAAACGCTGACTTTTCTGCCAACTCCTGCGGTATCTTTTTCTTGGCTTTGGCACCCAGTTTCTTAAGCTGTTCCGTACGGTTTACCAAGTTACCTTTACCATCGGTCAAACGCTTGACTGTCGTTTCGTATGCCACTTGAGCCTTGCCTAGCTTATCCCCCACGTCCAACAATGACTCGCTAAACAGCACGAACTGGTCATAAAGCTTACCCGCCCTATCCGCTATCTCGATTGCATTGCGATTTTGGTACTCGTAACGCCAGATGTTATGTACTGTGCGCAACGTTGCTAATAACGTGGTTGGGCTGACAACGATGATGTTTTTATCGAAGGCTTCTCTGAAAATAGTTTGGTCATTTTCAACAGCGGTTATAAACGCTGCCTCTACGGGTATGAACATCAACACAAAATCCAGAGAGGTGATACCTGGCAGATCTTCATAGTTTTTAACGCTCAGGCCCTTAATATGTGAGCGTACAGAAAGCACATGTTCATCCAATGCCTTTTGTCGCTCAACATCATCCTCAGCTGAACAGTAGCGCTCATAGGCCGTGAGCGTTACTTTGGAATCGATAACAATATCTTTACCTTCAGGCAGGTGAACAATTACATCCGGGCGCAGGCGTTTACCCTCTTCGTTGGTAAAACTCCCCTGGGTATCGTATTCACGCCCTTTATGCAGACCGGACTCTTCCAATACCCTTTCCAGAATTACCTCTCCCCAATTACCTTGCGCCTTATTGGTTCCTTTCAGGGCATTGGTGAGGTTAATGGCATCTTCGCTGATCTGTTGATTCAAGGACTTGAGGCTTTTAATCTCATGAAAGAGTGACATGCGATCTTTAGACTCTTTTTCATACACATCTTCCACCTTACGACGAAAATCGCCCAATTGCTCGCGCAAGGGATTTAGCACCTGATCCAGATTGGATTTATTCTGATCAGTAAACTTCTTGCTCTTCTCTTCGAGAATTTTATTGGCCAGATTCTGAAACTCAGTCGCCAGTTGTGCCTTAGCCTCATCCAGCACCTGAAGTTTTTCGGCGGCTTGTTTACGCTCTTCAGCTAACTGTGTTTCCAGACGGGCAATCGCGTTACTCTGCTCAGTATGGGTTCGTTGCTGATGACTATAGTCAGTCTTTATCTGTCCCAGCTCTGTTTCCAGCTTGGCCAACTGTTCCGCACGAGCATCCAGCTGCGCTTTAAGAGTTGCCTCCGCGGCAATTGCATCCTGATCAACAGCCGGCTCCACTTGAATGGGCGTTCGCCCCTTTTGCCAGAGCCACATGGCTAACGCGCCAATCAAAGCGCCAAACAATATGTAGATTAGGGGTAGAACTGCGTCCATGATCTTCAACCTTTATTCCGAGACACCGCACCAGGATTGCTGCACCGCCAAGTGAATAGAAACAAAACCGTTAAATTATTGTCTTTAAGAGATTATTTTACTACCTTGTTCAATAAGATAACGAAAAAAGCGAGTGTTATGGAGAACCTCTCATCACAATTTCCTCATATAAACGAGATGATCCATCTCAACCATGCAGCCGTTGCCCCCTGGCCACTGGTTGCCAGCAAAGCGATCACCCGCTTTGCCGATGAAAATATGCGCCGCGGCTCGCTGGACTACATGGGCTGGCTAAAGGTCGAACGCACACTACGCAGCAATATCGCAAAATTAATCAATGCTCATACACTAAATGACGTTGCCCTGGTCAAAAACACCTCCGAAGGCCTCTCATTTGTTGCTTACGGCCTCGACTGGAATGATGGCGACAACATTGTCAGCAGCAATCAGGAGTTCCCCTCCAACCGCATCGTTTGGGAATCGCTAGGCCGCTTTGGCGTTGAGTTTCGCGAGGCGGACTTAAGCGCCGGCCCTACGCCTGAAGATGCCATCCTGTCATTGGTTGATTCCCGCACCCGCCTGATCACCATCAGTTCGATTCAATATGCCAGCGGCACACGGATTGATCTGGAGCGCATCGGCACCTTCTGCCGCGAAAACGGCATACTCTTCTGCGTAGATGCCATTCAAAGCATCGGCGCCGTGCAATTTGACGTTATCGCAAGCAAGGCCGACTTCGTGGCAGCAGATGGCCACAAGTGGCTGCTCGGCCCAGAAGGCTTGGGCCTATTCTGGGTACGCCCAGAGATTCGCGATCAACTCAAACTCACTCAATATGGTTGGCACATGGTTGACCCGTTGGGTGATTACACCACCAAAGAGTGGAGCGTGACACCCACGGCTCGCCGTTTTGAATGTGGCAGCCCAAATATGATTGCCATCCACGCACTGCATGCCAGCACCTCGCTATTGCTTGAAGAAGGCATGGATAAAATAGAAGAACGAGTCTTGGACAATAGTCGCTACCTGTTTGAACAGCTTGCGACGACCGGCAAGGTTGAAATTTTAAACAACCAACAAGAAGGACGCTTTGGAGGGATTGTCACCTTCCGTCCACATGATATGGATAAGCTGGATGGCCTGTTCCAACACTTGAATGACAACAAGGTATTTTGCGCGCCCAGAGGGGGGGGCATTCGCTTTTCCCCTCATTTCTATACCCCCAAAGAGCAGTTGGAAAAAGCTGTCGAACTGGTTGCTGACTACCTGTAAAAACAAAGAGGGCACAAAACATGCCCTCTTCTTTATAGTTCATCTCGACTATACGTTAATTATAAAACCGGTTATCACGCACACGAACCTCAAACACCTGTTCAGCAATACCACCCTTACCATCTTTGGCAATCGCTTTTACAACGTGTTGGCCGACATCCGCTGCACTTGGGGTGTAACTAAGCTCGCCGGTTAGACCGTTAAACTCTATCGTTTCGAGAAATTTATCCGTCAACACACCACGGAAGTCATACACCAACGGATCTCCATCCGCGTCTGTTGCAGAAATTTTCAGCTTCAGTGTTTCACCCAAAAACACATTCTGCGTTCCTATGTTTTTAATAACAGGAGGCATATTACCCGCCAACAACTGAGGATGATATTGGTCCACACCAAATGAAGACTCATAACCCTTGGCATCTTTATGGTAGTAATCTTCAAACACTAACTCATAATCAACCACTTCTGTCACCGCTTTGGCATTCACACTCTTGCTACCAGGCACGTCAGGGGTACTTACATACGGTGTAAATCGATTTGGGATCTCTTTACCATTATATTTAAAGAACCACTCATAACGCCCAGGCTCAACATTGGCATCGATAGTAAAGGCCACATACTCCTTGCCCGAATCTGAGTATTGCCCCTCCCCCATAATCACAGGCTGACCAAATACACCACTATGTTTGAAAACAGGACGATAACCATCCTCTTTACGCACCCATACTTCCCATGATTTACCTTGTTCTCCCATCAGCATCACAGTCAACTTCTCACCCTGTTGCAAACGATGAGGAATAGCTGCGCTGAAGCCCAAGTTGTCTTGCGTATGCTCTAATGAAAAATAGTTCTCGTACCCGGCAGTGTTACGCACTTTATCAAGCAGCTCATTGGTAATTTGCACAGCTCCGTTGCGCTCTGTACCGCTACCGTTATTTGCCAACTGCTCCGGCATGTAGAACAGGCGCTCCGAGCCATTGAATGGCGTAATCTCTTGACCGCTAACCAGCTTAACCAAAGTTGGGTTAACGTCGTAACTGCGATCACTAAAATCATGCCCCCACCCATATCCAATGACTGAGCGATGCGGGATTTCTTTGCTGCTTAGCATATTGTCAAACTTCAAGAAACCGGCTGTGGACATAAACAAATCATGTGTGGCAAGCGAAACCATAATGCGCTTCTCACGCAGACCAGCCACTAAACCCTCATCATTAAAAACGTCATACACTGACTGCGCGTCTTCCAAATCAGTTGTACCCGAGAAAGCCAAGCGCGCCGCTGCATACTTCTCCTCAACACTTAACACATGAGGCGGGTTTTGCTCCTCATCTGCATAATCTGAGCGGCTTGCCATGGGTGATCCCAAAATTTTCTTAAGACCGGTGTTAATACCAGGAAAGGTCGCATAGGTTTGCAGTGGTGCAGGTATATTAACCAACGGGGCTACGTCAGCGTGGATTGCGACGGTGTTATACGCGTACCCTTCTGGGTTTGCCCCCCATGTCAGCGCTACGCGGCCACCACGGGAAGCACCTTCTGTCACCACTCGAGTCACATCAGCGCCATAACGTGGCATCACATTCTGCATAAATTCGCCCACGTCCTTCACCGCATTGCTGTTGGCACCTTGAGCTTCTCGGCCGCTAGAGTTGGAACGCACGACAAGCATTCCCTTGCCGTTAAATTTATCTGCAACAGACAAACCCACATGCTCAGCATCCCTAGTTAGCTTGTAGGTAAAAATAGCATTGTTACCCGTCCCCCACCCGTAACCACCAAGCTTAACGGGGTAGCTTCCCTCTTTAGTCCAGTAAGGCGGAAACATAATCGTGAACAGGCTGTTACCATAAATAACATTGTGCACTATCTGAATGTTGGGGTGATTTTCAAACAGGTAATCCTCAACCGGCACATTGGGGTTATAGTTCAAAATATCAACGTGGTAACCGGTTTGTTCGAACACATACTGCTCAAACTCTTCAATCTGGTTCGGAATACCATCACGGTCGTCATCGTTGACTGGTTGCCCCGCCCCATCGAACTCAATTTTAATCGCATTATAGGCAGTCACTTGATTGTGATAGTTGTTATACGCAGGACTAACGGACTGATTAAACGGTTTACCGTGTTTATCGAGATTCATCCAGCTTAAGTCGGCATCCCTTCCGTAGTAAGGATTAAAAAAGCCCTCCTCTCGAAACTTATCTTCGCCTTGCGTCACATCGCGCTCACGGCCATCACCACCGGTAGAGGTGTAATGGGTTGTAATGT
>JBNKYV010000262.1:0-9599 GCA_050301075.1 Gammaproteobacteria bacterium | reverse complement strand
ACGGCGTAGGCTTGGAGAAACGTGACTTTGTAGACAGGGAAATCGATGCCACCACATTGGATCTGATGCGCCGCATCAAGGCCCAGTTTGACCCTGCCAACATCCTCAACTCAGATAAAGCGCTGCCTCCGGGTTAAAAACCTAGTGACGGATGACGTACCAAACTCGCCCTACCCACTCATGTAGGGCGGCATCAATATTATCCATCGCACTAGCACTAGGTAAAATATCGTGAGGGGAGAATGTATCGTCGTCTACCCCCACAAAACGGGTTGGCGCGGGAATCACCTTCATCCCAACCTGCTCAAAAATGGCCACCGAACGCGGCATGTGCCACGCTTGTGTGACCAGCAAGGCATTATCAATCCCTTTCTCTGCCAACAGCTTCTGGGAATAGATGGCATTCTCTGCCGTCGTGCGGCTCTGGTCTTCCAGCCACACATTTTTCACGCCAAATTCATTGATTAGCGCATCCGCCATCAATTGAGCCAGGGACGTAGCCTCAGGATCAAGCGGTGTGCCGCCGCTTACCACGACAGGCAACCCGGTTTTATGATGCAAATAAGCTCCGTAGCGAACTCGAATCAACGTTGAATCACCCACGGTATCCACGCCACCATATTCTTGAGCCTGCGTATAGCGTCCACCAGCCAACACCACAATCGCCCCTGCCTGTGTGTTTTGCAAAGCCTCATCCGTCAATGCAGGATATTTCTGCAACGGAGCCATCAACCAATCCGCGACCATAGGTGTGCTCATTAGATAGCCCAAAAGAACTGCTCCACCGACGATCCCCTTGGCCACAACTGGGCGCCGCCCCCATAGCCAAAGACCGAGCAGCAGCAATATCAACACACAGCCAGGGGGAAAAATAAAGCTTTCGATTGTTCGGGTAATGAGTACTTCCACTGTCGTCCATTCTATCCATGAAATGTTGGCACACGAGCGTAACACGCCCACTTAAGAAGAAGCACCCGCCACCCGATACAGTGGAGGGAGCAACCTCGTAACGCAATGTTCTTTCACACGAAACAACACTTATGTTAATCCGGGTCTGCCAGGGCAACAAACACACGAGTCATTTTACGCTCTATAAAATTTGAGCGTAAACTGGGGTCAATCAACATAAACCTCGGGCTGAATGATTATTCACTCAGGGAGCACGCATGCTAAAGCGCAGTCACGGTGAACTGCCGCTGGATCTGGATGAGCTATGTGAGGCATTGCCTCAGGGAGTCATTTGTCAGGATGAAAATGGCAACATCATCGCCGCCAATAGTAGCGCTGCTGCGCTATTGGGCGTGGAACTGGATGATCTGCTGGATAATGAAAAGTTTGCTCTGTGGGGAAAGCATATCCATTACAAAGAAGAGCTATCCCCTCTCTCCCTTGAAAATCACCCGGCATACCTCTCTTTTAATTCGAAAAACATAGAAAATCATTTTACGCTAATCTCGACTCGGCCCGATGCGCAGCAATGCATAATCAGCGTTAGCGTTCGCATCTATCAACCACAACAAAACACCCCGCGTATCGCGCTGTGCTCCCTCACAGATATCACCCCTTTCGAAACACCCACAACAAACAACGAACTGAAAACACTACGGGAAAGAGAGGAGCGTTACCGCACGCTGGTCGAAAGCGCCCCGGAGGCCATCTTTGTTGTCGATGTCGACACTGGCACCATCGTTGAAGTAAACAAAAACGCCTGCGAGCTTTTTAATATGAACCGCGAAGAGCTCTACGATATTTCATACCTGGAGCTTAGCCCCACCTACCAAAAAACGGGAGGCCTATCTTCAGATGTATTCCAAGAACATATCTCAGATGCGCTTTCCGGAAAAACGGTGGTTTACGAGTGGGAACACATAAACACTAACGGCCAACTGCTACTGTGCGAAACAACACTGGTTAAGCTCCCCACTAAAAATCGCACACTCTTGCGCGGTAGCGTCATCGATATCCGTAAGCGCAAACGCGCAGAAAAACAGATGTATAAATTGTCACGCGCACTTCAACAGACCGCGGACTCCATCGTCATCACCAACCAATACGGCATCATTGAGTATGTGAACCCTGCCTTTGAAAAAACAACTGGTTACACAAGTGAAGAGGCCCTTGGCAAAACACCCTCCATTGTTAAATCAAACAAACACGATGAAGACTATTACAAGAACCTGTGGGAAACGATCAAATCAGGCAAGGTGTTCACCACCATCATCACCAATCAGAAAAAAGATGGCAGCTATTACCACGAAGAGAAAACCATCACACCACTAACCGATGATAATGGCAACATTACCCACTTTATTGCCAGTGGCCGCGACATTACTGAACGTATACACACCCAGGAACGACTGGAGTACCTGGCGCATCACGATGCCTTAACTGACCTTCCTAATCGCACTGAATTCAGCGAACGCCTGCAAGATGAAACTGTCCGTTCTATTCGTTACAACACCAAATTTGCCGTATTTTTTGCCGACCTTGATCGCTTCAAAATCATCAACGACACACTCGGCCACGATATCGGCGATGATGTATTAAAAACCGCAGCCGAACGTATCATCAACAATATACGTGGAAGCGATATCGTCGCGCGCCTGGGAGGAGATGAGTTCGCCATCATTCTGACCAACATTAAAGCCGCAGAAGAGGCTGGCAAAGTTGCCAACAAAATCATTCAGGCAATCTCTCAGCCCATGTACATAAAAGAACATGAGCTTTTCATCTCTTCTAGTATTGGGATCTCCATATTCCCTGACGATAGCAACACGCCAGACACATTGGTAAAACATGCAGACATCGCCATGTATCGAGCCAAAAACCAGGGGCGCAACAACTACCAGTTCTTCTCCAAAGAGATGAGCACGCGCGCGGTACAACGGCTCTCCATGGAAACAGACCTAAGACGCGCACTCGAACGCGAAGAGTTTCAACTCTATTATCAACCACAGCTGGAAACGCAATCCGGCAAGATCATTGGCACAGAAGCGTTACTGCGCTGGCACCATCCGCAAAAAGGCATTATTCCGCCCAATGAGTTCATTCCCATTCTCGAAGAGACAGGCCTGATTATCCCAGTGGGTGACTGGGTCGCTCGCACCGCCTGCCATCAACTCAGGGAATGGCATGATGCTGGCCACGCTTTGCGCGCCTCGATCAACGTCTCCAGCCTACAGTTTAATGATCCCAACTTCGAAGAACGCCTAGCCAATATTATTCAGGAGACTGAGATCCCCAATCATTCGCTGGAGCTTGAGCTGACAGAAAGTCTGCTCATGCGCAGCACCGGCCATACCGAGTTAACGCTCAAGCATTTTTCTGAAATGGGTATACAGATCGCTATTGATGACTTTGGGGTTGGCTATTCATCGCTCAGCTACCTACGCCGTTTCCCGGTGGATAAATTGAAAATCGACCGCTCCTTCGTACGCGATATCACCACCGACCCAGACGACGCTGCGATCATTATCACTATCATCGCCATGGCAAAAACGCTTAAACTAGAGATTGTCGCCGAAGGCGTTGAAACCCAGGAACAACTCGAGTTTTTACAACAGTTTGATTGCAACGTTTATCAGGGCTTTCTCTTTTCCCGGGCAGTACCTGCGGAAGAGTTCACAGTCCTGCTGCAAAAAGATTAATCTTTTACTATCCCTATGATGAATTTTACCGCTTTGCCACCGCTGAGCCTGTACGTGCATATTCCGTGGTGCGTCCGTAAATGCCCCTACTGTGACTTCAATTCGCACGAAAACAAGTCTCAGATTTCTGAAAAACAGTATGTCAGCGCCTTAATCAATGACCTTGAGCAGGAGCTACCCGACATATGGGGCCGCCAACTCAGCACCATATTTATTGGCGGCGGCACCCCCAGCCTCTTTTCCCCTGAAGCCATTGATGAGCTGTTATGCGGAATCAGAGCCCGCCTGCCCTTCTCCATCGATACAGAAGTGACGCTGGAGGCCAACCCCGGTACGGTTGAAGCGGACAAATTTCGTGAGTTCCGTGCCGCCGGCATCAATCGCCTATCCATAGGTGTGCAAAGCTTTAACGATGATGCCCTGCAACGCATCGGCCGCATCCATGGCCGCAAAGAGGCCATTCGCGCTGCCGAACTCAGCCACGATGCAGGATTTGATAACTTCAATCTTGATCTCATGTTTGGCCTGCCACAGCAATCACTGCCACAGGCGCTTGAAGACATTCACACCGCCATCGCACTGGAACCGACACACATCTCGCACTATCAGCTCACGCTAGAACCAAACACCCCATTTCATCACCAGCCACCTACATTGCCGGAAGATGAATTGTTGTGGTCCATGCAGGAGCAATGTCAGGAGAAGCTGGCAGAGAGCAACTATGGTCAATATGAAGTATCTGCCTACGCCAAACCCAACAAGCAGTGCGCTCACAACCTTAACTACTGGCAGTTTGGTGACTACATTGGTATTGGCGCTGGGGCACACGGCAAGATCAGCAACGCACAATTTCAGACCATCACCCGTCATGCGAAACTGCGTGCACCACATGACTACGTTGAGCACGCAGGGTCAGACAAACGCTCCAGCCATCGCAACCAACTCTCGCACAGCGATATTGGCTTTGAGTTCATGCTCAATGCATTACGACTACAGGATGGCTTCCCGTCTTCACTGTTTAGCGCCCATACCGGCCTGCCCATCACCGTCATGGAATCTCAACTCAAGCAGGCAGAAGAGCAAGAACTGATTGAATGGAGCGCCACCCATATTCGGCCAACCGAAAAGGGCAAAATTTATCTCAACAACCTGCTGCAACTCTTTTTACCCTAGGGTGCAGTAAAACAGCCTAAAACACGGTTTATATGCAACAAACCGATATTTTGGGCTGTTTTATAACAATCAATTTGTAAGTTCAGTGGTTTTTCATTAGCAGGCTATGGGAAAATACGCTCCCGAACTCACGCAATACAGAAGGTTTGATTCAGCATGACAACTCTCGTCCTTCAAGGGGCCCAACTCACCCATAGCGCAGCAGAAGCTCTTTGCAATGCATTCAACGGCGAACTGGAAAACAACGGTGATTACTACCGAATCAATATTGATGGCGACGTAAATCCCGCCACACTCGCCGAACATACCAACAGTGCTGACTTTGATATCAACCTGCTGCCAGAAGGGTTCGATCCTTCAGAGGTCAAACTGCTGGTAACAGACATGGATTCAACACTCATCAGCATTGAGTGCATTGATGAGATTGCGGACTTCATCAACGTAAAACCACAAGTGTCGGAAATCACCGAGTCCGCCATGCGTGGCGAGATCGACTTTGAAACATCTTTGCGTCGTCGCATCGCCCTCTTAACCGGCTTGGAAGAGGGTTCACTGCAACACGTCTATAACGAGCGCCTGACACTAAACCCAGGCGCCGAGAAAATGATCGCAGGCCTCAAATCTCGCGATATAAAAATTGCCTTGGTGTCCGGTGGCTTCACTTACTTTACGGACAAACTGCAAGCACGTCTTGGCCTGGACTACACCCTTGCCAACACGTTGGAATTCGAAAACGGCAAACTAACCGGTGAGATTCATGGCCGTATTATTGGTGCTGAAGCCAAAGCAGAATTTCTGCTCGCCAAATGCAAAGAGCTTGGCATCCAACCATCTCAGGCGTTAGCCATGGGAGATGGCGCTAACGATCTTGTCATGATGAAAGAAGCCGGGCTAAGCGTTGCTTACCATGCAAAACCCAAAGTGCAGGAACAAGCGCATACATCACTGAATCATAGCGGCCTTGAAGGCGTACTCGGATTGTTAAATATTTCTTAAACCCCAATTCCCACCCAAAGAGTGGTGGCTCTACGCCACCACTCCTTCTTAACACTCTCCCTAAAAACGCTTAAACCGATGTAAGCAGCTCGTTTTAAGCCGAAACAACTAATGTTTCCAGCGCATTTCCCGATATTTCTGCGTACACGATCAAAAAAACAAACTTCTCAACCATGAGAAGAACAAGGGTAGATCTGCCACATGCTGGACAACCGTGTTGAACTAACAAGCAGGGACGGCACTACAAAAGGACTCTTTCAAATATCAATAATTGCGGCAACAGTTGCCGTTGTTATTTTAATTACCGCCAGCTTTACCTACCTGGCAATTCACGAAGAGCGCATAGAGACCGAAAGAGAGATCAACAATACACTTGTCGCGTTATTAAATAGCACGCGCGATTCGTTAATGTTGTGGCAGGATGACCTTACGTTCCATATCAACCAACTGACAAACTCGCCAGAAGTAAAAAACTTTGCGCAAGCCACAAAAAACAATAGCAATACACTGACGCGCCTAACGAACTTTATTAATAAAAATGCACCGCCCAATAACTTGGGATTTGAAATTATCACGCCAGACAAGCGCGTAATTGCATCCACAGATACCAGCGCCATTGGCCAAACAAGCCCTCTCGTTGAACATGCTCCCGGTTTTGTTGAATCGGCAACCCGGCAGAAAAACAGCTTCATCGCTGTCATTGAATCTCATCTGCAAACACCAACTGTTATCGTCAGCGGTGAAATCACAGATAGCAACAACAAAACATTGGGGACTCTATTTATACACATAGACTCCCTCCCCACCTTTTCAGAAATCGCCTCACTCGGCAAGGCGGGGGAAACAGCACAGGCCTTTGCCTTTGATGAACATGGGAGCATACTGACCCGCAATGAAAGAAATAGTGGCACCAAGTCAGACCTGCAAACAGTCCCGCCTATCACCCAGCTTCTTCATAGCAAAGATAACAGCACCCCACTCACATACCATACAGATGAGAAATACGGCGCCTTCTTGTGGCACCCAATGATGAATTTAGGATTAGCAACAGAGATCAACAAACAAGAAGCAGAACAACTTTATAGCAATCAGAATATCTTCATTACTGCATCAACCGCGGCGATTGCTCTTATCGTCGCGTCAGCTTTTGTTATTACATTCCTCTTCAATAAATTCAAAATACGCGATCTTGAACGGACCAAACATCAACTAGAGGACATAGTTAGCACTCGCACACAAGAGCTACTCAATTCAAACGAAGAAATCAAAAATGCACGCGATGGTTTGAAACACATCATTCAATCCATGCCAATTGCCATGGTCACGTTCGATAACGACGGCAACATTCTCCAATGCAATCGTGCCGCTCACGAACTTTTTGGTTATGCTGAGTACGAATTCAAAAACCTAAAATTAACCCAACTCATTTCCGGAGAGGAACAAAACAGCTATCTATCCTGCAACGCAAACCTTTTCAACAATCGCAATGGCTGCAAATCATTCGGCATGGAAATTTTAGCCCAACGCGCTTCCGGCGACACATTTCCTGCAGCTATCACCATCAGCACCGTCGACAACAATGAAGGGGGGCTGGCTGTCGCCAACATTCTCGACATCAGCAAAGAGCGTGAACAGGAGAAAGAGAAAGAGCTACAAAACAGACAGCTATCACAATCACAGAAGATGCGCGCCATCACGCAGCTTGTTTCGGGCATCTCACACGACTTTAATAACATCATTACCTCTATCAAAGGGCATGGCGAGATCATTCATGAAGCCGCTGAAGAGAACGATATCAACACGATCACCAAGTGTCAGGAAGTTATCGCCCAATCGTGCGAACACGCGCAATCACTTACACAGCAATTACTCACCTTTGGCCGCAATGAAATAGAGTCAAAGGAACTGGTTGCGATTAATCAAACCGTTTCTGATGCCTTACAGATCGCACGCGCAGCAATCCCATCCAGCATTTCACTCATTAACCGATCAACCACAGAATCGCTTTTCATTGAAACCAATGCCACAAAACTACATCAGGCATTGCTCAATCTATTACTCAACGCACGCGATGCACTAAATGACCAAGGTATTATTGAGGTAGGCATTACTCATGAGCACCATTCCGGCGTTTGTAGCTCTTGCCATGAGAACTTTGACGGCGACTATATTGAACTATTCGTAAAAGATAACGGCACAGGCATTACACCTGGCGCCATTCAGAATATTTTTGAGCCATTTTTTACAACGAAGAAAACCAAGGGCAATGGCATGGGGCTTCCGATGGTGCACGGAATTGTTCATGGTAGCCACGGGCACATTGTGATCAAAACAAGCGACCACGGCACCACCTTCCATCTACTCTTCCCACCCTATCAGGAGTCGGTTCAGCCTATGCCAGACAATGTGGTTTCGCATGAGCCACAAGAGAAGCGCGTGATGATTGTGGATGACGACGTCGAAATCACCCGCTTTCTTGAAAAGATATTACGCAATAATGGTTATCAAGCAGCCGCCTATAATTCACCACTGCTTGCGCTGAAAGATATCCGTAGTAACCCGAACCTCTATTCAGCCATGATTGCCGACATTGTTATGCCGGATATGCAAGGTTTAGAGCTTTCCTTAACAGTGTCTCACGAGTTTCCTCAGATACCCGTCATTTTGTGCAGTGGTTACACCAAGCTGGTTAACACATCCTCAATCAGTAAGTATGGCGCCAAAGCGTTCTTTGCCAAACCGTTTGAAGTGCCCACTTTGATCGAGAAACTTCAGGAACTAGTACCGGATAAATCTTCGCCTTTTTACAGAATGTAATAAGTCTTAACGCGCTGATTATTTGCGAACAAATAACAGATCCCAAATACCATGCCCCAGTCTATGGCCACGTTTTTCAAACTTGGTTACAGGACGATAATCCGGACGCTCAGAATATTGATCAGGGCCGGCCATATTCTCAAAACCTGATGCCTGATTCATCTCATGCATCATCCATTCGGCATAGTCCTGCCAATCTGTCGCCATGTGAAACACACCGCCCGACTTGAGCACACGTCTTACCATTTCAATAAAGGCCGCGTTTACGATACGGCGTTTGTTATGACGCTTTTTATGCCAAGGGTCAGGAAAGAACAGCAAGACTCTGTCCAGTGATTCATCAGGAATCTGCTTCTCTAAAATTTCTATCGCGTCGTGGCAAAAGATACGTACGTTCTCATTACCCTGTTCGTTAAGGCGATCCATTAAGCGACCAACACCAGGTCGATGCACTTCGATACCAATGTAATCATTTTCTGGATGTGTGTTTGCCATTTCGGCTAACGAATCCCCCATACCAAAACCGATCTCAAGAATACGAGGCGCTGAGCGGCCGAAAATAGCATCCAGATCGAGCAATTCATTACCCGGCTCCAGACCAAATCTGGGCCACTGCTCTTCAAGGGCGCGCTGTTGCAAATCGGTCATGCGGCCTTGGCGGCGGACAAAGCTACGAATACGACGTAAAGGTTTTTCTGATTCGGACATGGCAGTAGAAATCAAAAGATGAAGCGCCTGGAATCAGGCGCTTCAGAGACTAGGGCCTATTGGCAGGTTATTAGAAAAAAGTACCATCGATTGGAGACGATGCGCTGGCATATTGCTTACGCGGCATGCGGCCTGCTTTATACGCTTGACGCCCAGCGATAACGGCATGCTTCATTGCTTCTGCCATCAATACAGGATTTTGCGCGGCAGCAATAGCGGTGTTCATCAACACACCATCACAGCCCAATTCCATCGCCT
>JBNKYV010000261.1:0-3722 GCA_050301075.1 Gammaproteobacteria bacterium | reverse complement strand
CCTGCAGAAACTCCTGCTGCGGATGCTTGCGGCCACCCTGCGGTGGCACAGAAGCCACCGTGCCCTCAATTAGCTTTAACAACGCCTGCTGGACACCTTCTCCCGACACATCACGGGTTATAGAAGGATTGTCGGATTTACGTGATATTTTGTCTATTTCATCAATGTAAACAATGCCTTGCTGAGCTTTTTCAACATCATAGTCACATTTCTGGAGAAGCTTCTGAATGATGTTCTCAACGTCCTCGCCTACATAACCCGCCTCTGTTAAGGTGGTTGCATCAGCGATGGTAAAAGGTACATTCAGCAAGCGCGCCAAAGTTTCAGCCAGAAGGGTCTTCCCGCTCCCGGTAGGCCCAACCAGCAAAATGTTACTCTTACCCAGCTCAACAGAATCCTTGTCTTTTTTCTTATCACCCAGCCTCAATCGCTTGTAGTGATTGTAAACCGCCACAGCCAGTACTTTCTTGGCGCGCTGCTGGCCGATAACATATTCGTCCAGAATGCATGAAATTTCTTTTGGACTAGGTAGGGAGTCTCCGGTACCTTCTGTGTTACTTTCTTGAATTTCTTCACGAATAATATCGTTACAGAGATCAACGCACTCGTCACAGATAAACACAGACGGGCCGGCAATCAGCTTGCGAACTTCGTGCTGGCTCTTGCCACAAAAGGAGCAATACAACAGTTTTCCGCCGTCATCGCCATTGTTACTTGTGTGATCGGTCATTAAACCACTCCACTCAGACCACCCCAGAACCTCCGAGGCGCTTTCTTGAAATCATCGTAATCTGGCTCAAAACGCCAGATCCTTTAGGTTATTCTACCCACTTTCCCTAAAAAGGCTACCAAACTAACCTTCATAATGTGGACAACGTCAACTCTAAGCTCCGTCGACGCGCCTCTCCAGGACTTGGTCGATCAAACCAAATTCTTTGGACTCTTCAGCACTCATAAAATTATCGCGCTCTGTATCTATAGCAATCTGCTCCCCACTGCGGCCAGTGTGGAGTGCCATTAATTGATTCAATCGTTCACGAATTTTTAAGATCTCCTGAGCATGAATATATATGTCGGAAGCCTGCCCCTGAGCCCCACCACTAGGTTGATGGATCATCGTTCGAGCGTTGGGCAAGCAGAATCTTTTCCCTTTAGCGCCAGCTGTCAACAAAAATGAACCCATGCTGCACGCCTGACCAATACACATAGTACTAACGTCAGGCTTGATAAATTGCATAGTGTCGTAAATTGACAACCCTGCCGTTACAGAGCCGCCGGGCGAGTTGATATATAAATGAATATCTTTGTCTGGATTTTCAGCTTCAAGAAACAGCATCTGCGCTACCACCAAGTTGGCCATATGATCCTCCACTTGGCCAACCAGAAAAATTACGCGCTCTTTCAATAAACGAGAATAAATATCAAATGAACGTTCACCCCGAGCAGTCTGCTCAATTACCATTGGCACCAAGCCACTGCTAGTTACATCTGACATGAGCGAAGAATGGTTTGCATAAGTCATGATACAAAGTTTTCCTTAAAACGCAGAAATTATAGTGCTGAAGAGCTATTTTGCTTAGTTTTGGGAGAGCTTAACCTCGAAACGGCAGAGATGCCAGCAAGAGAGGAGCTTTAGGCAGGAAAGTCGCCGCAGATGCCTGCGGCGAGCACAATTTGTTCAGAAAACACGCGCCTACTGAGCGGCGGCGTCTTGTTTAAGCACCTCTTCGTAGGTGGATTTCTCTTCACTCACTTTAGCTTGTGCGAGAACATAATCAACAACCTGGTCTTCCAATACCACAGACTCAACGCTCGCCAGCAACTGGCGATTGTTCAGGTAATAATTAACAACCTCTTCTGGCTGCTCATAACTGGAAGCCATTTCTTCAACAGTGCTACGGACACGATCGGAATCAACCTTGATTTCACCCGCTTTCACCACTTCTCCAACGATCAGGCCCAGAGCAACACGGCGCTGAGCCTGCTCTGCATACATATCGTCTGGAAGCAGGGATTTAAGGTCTAAACCTTTCGCATTGCCACCAAACTGCTGCGCCATTTGATTACGTAAAGCGTCAATCTCTGCAGCAACAAGGGCTTTTGGCAAATCAATCTTATGCAAATCCAGAAGCTGATCCATGACTTGATTTTTAAGCTTGTTTTTTACAGCATTTTTCAATTCACGCGCCATATTGCTTTTCACTTCGGCACGGAAATCAGCTTCGTCGTCAGATTTAACACCAAACTTCTCAAAGAACTCCGCATTTAACTCTGGCAATTCTTGCTCTTCTACCGCATTCACGGTCACGGCAAACTCTACCGCAGCACCTTTCAACTCTTCTGAATGGTAGTCTTCCGGGAAAGTCAATTTAAGGACAGTTTCAGAACCCGCCTTAAGGCCTACCAAGCCATCCTCAAACCCAGGAATCATCTGACCAGAACCCAGCACCAAATTTTGACCTTCTGCTTTACCACCCTGAAACTCTTCGCCGTCTTTAGTCCCAGCAAAGTCGATATTCACGCGATCATCGAGTTTGGCCTCGCGCTCAACCGCGACCCAGGCAGCCTGCTGTTTACGTAAAACTTCCAGCATTCTATCTACGTCTGCGTCCTCAACCTCAGCCAGATATTTAGTAACAGAAACTGCAGAAAAATCACCAAGGGCAACTTCTGGATAAACTTCGAAAGTCGCTACATATTCCAGATCCTTGCCCTCAGACATTTCTTTAGGTTCGATACTGGGCTGGCCCGCAGGTGTTACAGATTCTTTTTCTACAGCTTCGTAAAACGAGCGACTCATTACTTCGCCAACAACTTCTTGGCGCACACCTTCACCAAAACGCTGCTTAACCACCTTGAAAGGCACCTTTCCCTTACGGAAACCATTCAAACGAACGTTTTTGGCGGCGTCTTTTAAGCGCTTTTCAACCTCACCATCGATTTGAGCTGCTGGCACGCCAATGGTAAGACGACGCTCCAGTCCTGAAGTCGTTTCTATAGAAACCTGCATGATATTCCTCACGAAGAAGTCTGATTTGAGCCATTTCAGCCAGCGCAAGTAAAATACACAAGATCACTTTGCGGCAACAACTCAAAACAACTCTGATCACCGTAGAAAAGTGACCTACTTATTAATGGTGCGGACGGAGAGACTCGAACTCTCACACCTTGCGGCACCAGAACCTAAATCTGGCGTGTCTACCAATTTCACCACGTCCGCAAAACTGACTGAACCATTCAGCACAGCGTTATAAACTTTCTAGAATTAGCTCGCAACCCTTTGATTTAACTAGCTAAAAGCAAGGATTAACCAAGTGGTGCGTACCAAGGGGTGGGAATTGTGCCACAAGGCGATAGGCTGTTCAACAAAGAAATCAAAGTTATTAGCGCTTTAAGAATAAAAGCGCCATATAGCGCCAAGCCACAGAGCCAAAACTCACTTTATCAGCTCCTACCACGACCAGAAAGCCAGCAATACCCCGCAACAAATACAACTATTAGCACTAATGTGACTACTACCGCTGTGAATAAAAAAATACCAACAGCTATAATTAATCGTACCAATGCAAACAAGCGCTAACGTTAACGAATCCTAGCTTGGCTGAAAGCTGATAATTACCAGTCGCGCCTCTTCAACTGAAACGTTTCTAAAGCGGTGTGGAAGGAAAGGTTTGATATGAAACCCCGAGCCCAAACCTAACACCTCGACCCTCCCGGCTAAT
>JBNKYV010000260.1:0-9596 GCA_050301075.1 Gammaproteobacteria bacterium | reverse complement strand
GATGTGGTCACGGATCAAACCAGTGCGCATGATCCTTTAAATGGTTATCTCCCTAAAGGTTGGACGTTGCAACACGCCGCCTACATGCGCAAAAAAGATGAGGCTGCTGTTATTAAAGCTGCTAAAAAATCCATGGCGTTACAAGTACAGGCGATGCTAACACTACAAGATCGCGGTGCAGCAACGTTAGATTATGGCAACAACATTCGCCAAATGGCGTTTGATGAAGGCGTGCAAAATGCTTTCGACTTTCCTGGTTTTGTGCCCGCTTATATAAGGCCGCTGTTTTGCGAGGGCATAGGGCCTTTTCGTTGGGCCGCTTTGTCTGGTGATGCGGCAGACATCTATAAAACTGATGCCAAAGTGAAAGAGCTGGTGCCGGATAATCCGCATCTTCATCGTTGGCTCGACATGGCCCGCGAACGCATCAAGTTTCAAGGCCTGCCTGCACGTATCTGTTGGTTGGGATTAAAACATCGCGCACAAATGGGCTTGGCATTTAATGAGATGGTCGCCAGTGGTGAATTAAGTGCACCGGTTGTGATAGGGCGTGACCATCTTGATTCCGGTTCCGTGGCATCACCTAATCGTGAAACCGAAGGCATGATGGATGGCTCAGATGCTGTGTCAGATTGGCCATTACTCAATGCTTTATTGAATACTGCCAGCGGTGCTACCTGGGTGAGTTTTCATCATGGCGGCGGCGTGGGGATGGGTTACAGCCAGCACGCAGGGCAAGTCATCGTATGTGACGGCACTGAGGCTGCTGCCAAACGCATTCAACGTGTGCTTTGGAATGATCCGGGCACAGGCGTGATGCGTCACGCTGATGCTGGCTATGACATTGCTAAACAATGCGCGAAAGAAAATGGGTTGGATTTGCCAATGATCGATTCAGATCAAGGCGAATAATATGGATGCACTAACCATCAATCCAGGAAAGCTGAGCTATGACGAGTTATGGCGCCTGCATCTACAGCCGTTGCAACTCGACTTAAGCCGTGAGAGTGAAGCACAGATCAATCGTGCGGCAGATACCGTGGCGGAGGTCGTAAAAAGAGGTGATACCGTTTACGGCATCAATACTGGCTTCGGTCTATTAGCCAACACCATTATCCCCAAAGAAGAGTTGGAAACATTGCAGCGCAGTATTGTGTTGTCACACGCTGCAGGCGTTGGGCCATACATGGATGACTCCACCGTGCGTTTAATGATGGTGCTAAAGATCAGTTCGCTAGCTCGTGGTATGTCAGGCATTCGCTTGAGTGTGATTCAATCATTGATTACTTTGTTGAATAAAGAGATCTATCCCTGTATTCCGATCAAAGGTTCTGTCGGCGCGTCGGGTGACTTGGCGCCATTGGCACACATGAGTGCTGTTCTGTTGGGCGAGGGATTCGCTCGCCATAAAGGCAAAGTGATCAGTGCGAAACAGGCGTTAAAGAAAGCAGGTTTAAAAATTTTGCAATTAGCGCCTAAAGAGGGGCTTGCACTACTGAATGGTACACAGGCATCAACGGCATTGGCGCTACAAGGTTTATTTAATGCTGAGAATGCACTCTCTTCAGCAGTGGTGATCGGTGCGCTTTCAGTAGATGCTGCACGCGGTTCGCGCGTGCCGTTTGATGAACGTCTTCATAAAGCGCAGGGGCATCAAAGCGTGATTGATGTGGGCGCATTGTATCGTTGCTTATTGCAGCATTCGCAGATCGAAGAGAGCCATCGTAACTGCAGTCGCGTTCAAGATCCTTATTCACTGCGCTGTCAGCCGCAGGTGATGGGCGCGTGTTTGCAGCAGATACGTAATGCCGCGCAGATGATATTAACTGAGGCCAATGGCGTTTCCGATAATCCACTGGTGTTTGCAGAGGAGGGTGAGATTCTTTCCGGGGGCAATTTTCACGCCCAATCTGTTGCCATGGCAGCAGATAATATTGCCATTGCCATGTCAGAAATTGGCGCTTTGTCTGAGCGGCGCATTGCCCTGTTAATCGATTCAAAACTCAGTGGGCTGCCACCGTTTTTGGTTGAAAATGGTGGTGTTAACTCTGGCTTTATGTTGGCCCAGGTGACTGCTGCTGCATTGGCAAGTGAAAACAAAAGTCTTGCTCATCCTGCCAGTGTTGACAGCCTACCGACATCCGCGAATCAGGAAGATCATGTCTCCATGGCAACGTTTGCTGCGCGCAGACTTAAGGAGATGTACTACAACACCGTCGATATACTTGCTATAGAGTGGTTGGCATCTTGTCAGGGTATCGATTTTCTGGCCCCCCTTAAAACATCACAAACCTTGGAAGATGCAAAAGCAGTATTGAGAAAAGAGGTGCCTTTTTATGATAAGGATCGTTATTTCGCACCAGATATAGAAAAGGCTGCGATGCTGATTCGCGAAGGTAAATTGAAGCACTTCGTGGATATGTGCGTGCTACAAAGCTAGCCTTTAATCGCAAGATCTATATAGCGTTTACTTATATAGGTATGTCTCTTACCTAGAATAAATTTCTAGTTTTGTGAGATGGGTCACAAAACCAGATATCCCTCGATTTTCAATCTAAATACACACATTAGGAATCCGTTAACCCGCAAGAGTCTTTATGCAGTGGGGTGCATTTGCAGCCTCACTACCTGAGACAAACAGTCGATTATTCGGAGCAGGAAATAGCGCTTTTGATAATTGACCTTAGCAGAGGATCGAGCAGCTCCCTCACTAGTAATTAAGGGTCCGTGCTTAACAGGTTTACGAAAAATGGGCGGCGAAAACAGGTCAAGCGCCGTGATCGAGGAGGATGCAATATGAACGTATTTAGACTGTCAGCCTTAGCGCTGGGAATAACGGTAGCAATAACAGCGTGCGGTGGAGGCGGCGGTTCTAGTAGCAGCGGATCATCAACAGCATCCCGTGGTTTCACCTTACCAAGTGAAATTTCAGCAGTACCATCAGATTCAACTTCGTCAGCAGCAATGATGCGCGGCTTAAGTGGCCACTTGTCACGTGCTGCGAGTGCTCTGGGTGAAACCTCAGATTATCAGAAAAACAAAACCAAAAAATTCGTAGAAGAACGTGCGCTTGAGCAGTTCGATATTATCGAACAAGTACTCAATGCCGTCAGCCAAACAAACTATGCAGACTCAGCCGTTATCAATCAAGGCCCATACACCGCAATGGTTGCCTGGATTGAAGATGAAGATGGTCGTGAGGTTAAAACACTGGAGCCTTGGGTGGTTGACTCAACCATGGTTCTGCAAAACGGCCAGGAAGTTAATAAGGTCTATGCATGGATAGAAGAGCCTGATTGGGATAACCCAGGTCAAACACGAGTGATTAAAGCGCGCTTCCTGATTTATAAAGCCGCGACTGTTAATGCCGATGGTTCATTTGCAGATTATGGTGAATGGGACCTGGATGTGCAGTTTGACGCGACAGGTAACTCATATTTCGCAGCGACTTCAAGAATCGCAAGTGGGCTTAATACCATTAAAGTCCATGAAAAAGGTACCGGTGAAGGCAATGCTGAAATGAAAGGCATTCTGGTGCGTTCTGGCACCACTGGTTACGGCAAAGTTTCTTACCCTGATTGGGAATGGTGTTGGCAAAACAGCACCGGTGGTGCTTGTACGCCTCCAATGAAAGAAGCGCAATATGCGTATAACGCCAATTACCTTGGTCTTGACGGTGATACCTCGACGGCGGGCGACGCGATCTATAAAGATCGTGATCCAGCTAACGCGGTTGAAATTGCCCATCGTTATGGTCTCTTCTATGATGAAACTCCGCCTAATGGTGTAACTGCAGGTGATGATGTGCAAAAACACAAGACATTCGGTTTCCCTGTTGTCTACCAAGCCACTTTCCAAAATTCATCGCAAACAGTTACTAACCATGCTTACTATGGTGCTTGGCAAGGTCGTCATGAACTGTGGGGAGGTGGCCAGGGTGGTATAGATCCTGGAACGACCGTTACACGTGATGATGGCACTACTGCGACGAGCTATGTGACTTCGCAAAAATTCAACGGTACGTTCACTAAGCGTACATTGGTAGCGGGTGAGCTTTCTGATATTCAGGATATTGCCGTTGAAACATGGATTAACAAAAACTATGACGTGTTTTGGAATAATACCAATACGCGATGGGAATACTGTTCAGATGGCTGGGTAGATTTTTCACAAAATCCTGCAGATTGCGTTGGCTTTAATGGCGGTATAAAACCATTTTCAGATTTTACATCACTGCTGGACACTTTGATTGTATCAGGCAGTGATCGTAAATGGGTGAGTGTTGGTGGTGGCTGGGATAGCACCAACAATGTGCCGATCGAGTACAAATACCTAAATGCAGATCCCAGTGTGACTAACTTTACCTATGGGGGTGCCGGTTTCTATCGTATTACGCGCACGTTTGGTCAGCAAGGAGAAACGGTTACTCTGAATACCCCTGCAGATAAGCTTAGTCCTCTAGATGGTGACAATCTGTGGATCAACATTGGTGGCTCAATCTATATTCAATACAGCGGTCAATTCGCAGGACCAACCACAACCACGGGTTGGGTGCAAAAAACGCTTACCGATTTTGATCAACATACTTGGACACCAACCTTTGATCCGAATGGCGATTCTGCCTTCTCACCTGAAGTTGGCTTTGAGTATTACATCAATAATAACGGAGCCAACTTTATTGTACGTCGTACAGGTGCAACAGACGCAGCAGCTTCATATGATGTGAAGATTGAGCTGCAAACAGCTGCCAATCCGGTCAATATCAGCAACTTTATTCCTGCAACAATTGATTACTTCCGTTCACCTTGGAATCCAGATGTGCGTTATCAGTTTGTTACTAACTCTGCAGACAGTAACTTTCTAAAACTGGTTTATCTAACGGATGATCCAAATACTACAAATGTTAACGAAGTTGGTACTGTTTTGGACAGTGGCGAATGGGGCTTGATGGCATATGATGACAATGGTACTCCCACTAACTATAGTGATGACCAGGTTCTAAAGATCAATGCAGACGGCTCAACAACTGCGATAACAGTGGATCAGTACGGATACCCTGATGCAGGTACCTATTCGACTCAAGCGGAAAAAGACGCTAACCGCCCAACCGAGTTTAACTGGGAATACTCTGACGGTGGCTGGGGTACACAACAGTTCCTCTGTACACCAGATTGTTCTTCAGTGAGCAACTATGTCGTACTGTCTGATCCTGTTCAGTTGAGCCCTGTAACCGTACCGAATGGTGCTGGCGTAGATAAAACACTATCGCTTGCATTTGATGGTTGGATGCACGGTATGCCTGACTTGTACTGGGAGCTGGCGAAAAATGACTTCCAAATGACGCAAGCCATTTCGGATAAAGTCATTAACATCCCTGCGGGTACTGCTGTAACAGATACTAATGGTGATGGTTACTATGTTAAACCACTTGAAATCAGTATCTTCTTGGCGGAAGTGCCAAATACAACATCTGGTCTGCCTTCCATGACAGAGGCTGCAGCAGTTGATTTGAGTACAGTGCCTAGTTATACCGACAATGGTATGGGTGCTAAACCGACTGGCACAGATGTTCTGTATAGCGAAGGTAATGCGCTAAATTAATATCGATTTAGCTTAACACCAAGCTAGGGCTGGCCACTTTGTGGTCAGCCCTTTTTTATGCGTCATCCATTCATCTTTAAGCGGATTCTTTTTTCTGCTGAATTTATATAAGGCTAATGGTATTCTCGAGAATGTTGGGGGATTTGGCAGTTATCTTTGTCTAAGTTCTAATAATCATAAAAAGTTTTCGTTTTTAATACCTATATGAAAAAGAAAATAATCTCTAGCATGCTGGGGATAACCGGCATGTATCTGTTTTGTCTACCTGCTCAAGCAGTGACTATCAATGTGTTGGATAAAAATAGCGGCGAAACAGTAACTGATGCCGTTGTTAGTTTTAATGGTGAATCTGTTGCTGTTGATGCGCTGGGTAATGCGCATTTTGAACGCAATGTGAAGCAGGGGACCGTGACTGTTCAATACAATGGAGGCAATATCAAGCGCCTTCAAACGTTACACGATGTGCCTGTGAAGGGCGATTCACTCAAAGTATATCTGGATGATGCCGCAGGTGTTGATAAAGTTGCGGAGTTCTCTTTATCCGTGCCTTTCGGTGAATTACCTAATGATGTAGCCCAAACCAGTCTGCTTCCTCAGTACTCCTATGAGTTTGCGGGTATCAATCGTGGCACGTTCGGCAAAATCCGTTTGTATCAAGATCAATTGCAGAACGATGGCAAAGTTTCGTTTGTGGTGGTGGGATATAACGACAAGCTGCTGCCTTACAAATATGGTTATTTGTTAGATCAGGAGCCCACCAAACTCGAACTTAATTCCGTTGCCTTGTTAAAAGGGGAGAATGCTTCACCGGTAGCAAACACTGCGGAGCTGTTGCAGTGGCAAAAATTGGCGGACCCCATCAATCAGCAAGGTAGTGATACGCCGTGTAACTTCAGTGAGCCTCCTTATAACGAGTGCGCAGTATTTCCGCCGAATCGAGGAATCTTTTCCTGGATCAATATTCATCGTAAAGGTGTTCTCTATCACGCACCAGGTGCATTCTCTCCGCCTCGTGTAAAAGGTGCTAATCCTGTTATGGCATTGCCTGATGGAGTTATTGAGTTGGCAGGGCATGATGATCCATTGGGTTTCTATCCGTTCAATTACGCGCGCCACAGTTTTACCCGCTTTGACCAAATGCCCAAGGCAACAGTAGATGTGAAGATGCCTAACGTCATCGTAGGTAGTAAGGAACAAGTTGGTCGCGAGGCGATTTCAGTAGCCAAGGCTGATGATGGCTACCGTGTTGGTTGGCAGCTCAATGCTGGGAACGGCGATTTGAGTGATGTGAATGCGGTTGATTACGGTGAGCTGGAGTTGGCCTGGGCTGATGATAAGAGCGGCCAATCTATCGTTTGGCGTCATCGTTTCGCTGCGCGCGCGGGTGACGGAACGGTAACGATCAACGGTGCTCAGTTGCCTGACGGTTTGAATCTGCCAGAGGCAGCAGAAGGCTTTGCCAATGTTCAGCTTTGGTTTTACGGTTCTGAGGGCGTCAATGGCTATGAAGAGGCTGCCGCGCTGTGGCAAACGAATGGTGATGTCATGATGAATGGGCAGCAAGCATTCCAGGTTACCCGCTGGCGTTAGCTCCAATCGGGTGCCCTCGAAATCCAGTGATAGAAGCAAAAGGAGGGGGATATTTCCCCCTTTTTTGTTTTCAATTGCCCCAAATAACAATTCGTTATTAAGTCCAGGCTAATTTTTCAAACGGATTCCCCTCGTACAGGTCTAATCCTTTATAATTCGCGCTTTTGCGAAGTCGACTACGAGCAGTGATTCATGAGTAAAAATGGTCCCATCCAAGCGTTGTTTCAATTAGGCGAAATCCAGCAGGATTCCGAGTGGCTTGATTACACGGCTTTAGGTGTTACATCGGATACCGCCGGGGATCTGCTTGAATTGATCGGCAATGAGCAGTTGCATCGTGCAGACGTTGATAGCGATGATGTCTGGGTGCCACAACACGCCTGGCGTGCACTGGGACAGGTGGGGGACGGGCACAGCATTCCACGTCTGCTTGAGTTGCTGGATGATGTGTTGCTGAGCGATGTGTGGGCCGCGCAAGAGCTACCTCTGGTCATGGGGATGCTTGGTTCTGGTGGTTTAGCAGCGTTAGACGAATTTCTAAACGACATCGCCCATTCTGAAGGGGCGCGTATTATTGCGGCAGAGGCAATGAAGTGTGTGGCTGAGCGTGATTCAGCTGAGCGTGACGCAGTCGTTGCCCGCCTGAGTGGCTATTTGGCACATGCAGATAACGAAGCGCCAGAGCTCAACGGTATTGTTGTCTGTTGCCTGCTGGACCTTAAAGCGGTTGAATCAATCGATGCCATTCGCGAAGTCTATGAGAATGGCGCTATCGATATCTCCTATGCGGGGGATATGGAGGACATCGAGATTGATCTCGGGCTACGTGAAAAGCGCGAAACAGAGAGTTCTACCCCGGTAAGAGCGCAGGGTGGCTTGATGCAAAAAACGCTTGATGACGTAACCAACGGCAGCAACGTGGATAAAGAGATCGAGCAGATCTTTGAGCTTTATCCGGGTGAAAATTCTATTGATTCGCTTTCAGAGCTGGATGGCTATTTTACTGCGCTTGCATGTGCGCCAGAGTCTATCTCTGCCGATCAGTGGCTGGGAGCTATCTGGGGCGGCGATGAATATATGCCCAAGTGGAAGACCCAGGACGAGGCAGATCAGTTTGTCAGCGCCCTGATGGTCACCTATAGCCGCGTTATGCAGGCGCTAACCTCAGATACCTACACCGCACTGTTTATTACCAAAAAAGAAGGCGGTGAGCGCATTATCATCGCTGACGAATGGTGCAAAGGTTTTATGCGTGGGTTAAGCCTGTGGGGGCACATCACCACGACTGATACCTTCTTCCTGCGCGAAGTCATGCAGCCGATTCGCCTGTTTGCCACCGAATCTGGGCGCAAGAAGCTTAAAGCGATGAATAAAGGTGGGATTGCCTACCAACACCAAAAGATCGACAAGAGCGTGCGTAAGATCTTCCAACATTGGATGGCGCAGCGTCAGACAATTTCATTACCGAAAGTGATTAAGGGGCCTAAAACGGGGCGTAATGACCCTTGCCCGTGTGGCAGTGGTAAAAAATTCAAAAAATGTTGTTTGCACTAAAAGGGGCTTATAGCCTTTGCTGGCGGGGGCTGCGCAGCATTTGAGAAAAGGGAAAAATATTTATTTTTCAAAAAATTAGCTTTAGCCCTTGTAATCCGGTACCCATATTAGTAATATGCGTTTCGCCGGTGCGGGGTGGAGCAGTCTGGCAGCTCGTCGGGCTCATAACCCGAAGGTCGTAGGTTCGAATCCTGCCCCCGCTACCAATTTAAACGGCTGAGAAAATATACTGCGTAAGCGGTGAATTTTCTCGGCCGTTTTTGTTTTCAGCCGGTCCAAAATCCTCACCAACATATTTAAGAAGCCATTCGGCTTTGTATCCCTATTAAATTTCTTGATGGCCTGTTTGGGGCACCCGAAGGTCGTAGGTTCGAATCCTGGGCCCGCTACCAAATTTAAGCGGATGAGTATCTCTATAAATTTCGTAATGGCTTGTTCGTGGGGGGGGAGAGGAAGATCTCCTGCGTACGGAATTTGTTTTTGTAGTTCGGCTTGGTGCATATTTTGGCTAACTCTATCGGGTGCTATACGGTTATGTACACAATCGCCATGCTGCTCAGGTTAAATGGAGTCAGAATCTTTTAACTCACCAGTGACATAAAAAAGTCTGAGCCGGCCCGAACCTTACGCTAAAGCCGGCTAACTTACCGTCGCGCTCTTGTTGTCTGGATTTAAAGCTCAAAAAGCTTCCATTTCCCCCTCCATTATTATTTTATACATGGGAATAAAAGCCCTTAATTATTTTGCACTGTACATCTCTGAAAATAAAGAAACCCTCTCTATGCACAAACGCAAGAAAGTAAGAGGACGCTAAAGTTATGGGGATGGTGGTGTTATATTTGTATGATTAT
>JBNKYV010000259.1:0-8308 GCA_050301075.1 Gammaproteobacteria bacterium | reverse complement strand
ATGGTTTAGGTCTCAAATACATCTACACAATGATTCTGAGAGACAACCGTATATTTTTCACCTCTTCGAGTGCCACGGATAAAGAGCGTAAAGAAAACAAAGCAGAAGCATACTTTCTGGAATATACCGAAGCTACCGATAAAGATTACGCTGCATTTGAAAAAGAAATCCCTTCATTCTTTGAATCAAAAGATAGATGGGGGCATTTCAGATCCATCCTAATGCCTGTACGCACGCCGGGAGGCCAGCTATACATAGCTGGAGCAGACATCACGATGGATAATGTTGACTCCACATTATCACTTGCCGTTTATCGCTCTGTATTTCTTGGCCTCTTCTTTCTCATATTAGGCGCCCCTTTAATATGTATGTACCGCAAGAAACTCATCAACCAAATGTTTAATGACCCTCTCACCGGGCTAAACAATAGAAATAAACTTGAACATGACATAGCGACATACGATCACCCTAGCCTCGCCATCATCAATATTGATGCGTTTGGCGAACTTAACGATTTTTACGGCATGCGAGCGGGCGATTCCATCTTGATACAGTTCGCAGACCATCTCACAAATAACTGCACAACCGACGCCAGCCGAGTATACCGATTGTCTGGCGATACCTTCGGGCTGCTAGTCGAAGATGGCATATCCCACCCATCGGTGGAAAAGTTAATCGCTAGAATTACCGGCCACAGTTTTTTTGTCCCTAATACAAAACTACGATTGCGTATAACCGTAGGAGTAGCAGAAGGGAACGATAAGTTAATCGAACGTGCTGATATTTCACTGCGTGAGGCACAACTAATGCGTAAACCATTAGTGTTTTATGAGGACGTGACCTCCGCCCATGACAAATACAATGACAATATTCACTGGGCAGAAAAACTCATTAGTGCACTTGAAGAGAATCGTATTGTTCCCTACTTTCAGCCAATCGTGGATAACCGCACTGGAAAAGTGATTGAACATGAATGCCTGGTCAGAATGATAGACACCGATGGCACAATTATTCCTCCCGGAAAATTCCTCCCCATTGCGCGTAAAGCCAAGCTGTATCCGGCAATTACTCGTAGCATTATTCAACAGGCTTTTTCACGCTTTAGAAATATTAATGCCCTTTTTTCTATCAATCTGTTCGCCGAGGATATGATTGACAGACAAACCAGACATTTAATCATCAGCGAGCTTTCAAAATTTCCGAACCCACAATATGTCGTGTTCGAAATATTAGAGTCAGAAGGCATTGAGAACTACACAGAGGTTCGAGAGTTTGTTAAACAGGCAAAATCTCTGGGCGCACGCATTGCAGTAGATGACTTTGGCTCGGGATATTCGAACTTTGAGCATCTATTGAAGCTAAAAGTCGACTACATAAAAATTGACGGCAGCATCATTCAACAAATCATGCATTCACGAGAGTCCTATATCATCGTCGAAACCATTGTAGACTTTGCCAAAAAGCTTGGCATTGAAACAATTGCAGAGTTTGTAACCAGCCAAGAACACTACCAGTGCCTTACGGAAGTGGGTGTCACCTACTCACAGGGATATCATTTTGGAGAACCACGGCCGCATCTAACGTTAGCCGCCTAATTAGATAGTTGTTAACCAACTTTTTTGTTATTGCGAGAGAACACAAATGACTCGAACTGGTCGCGTGGCAATGGCCGGCTAAACAGAAAGCCTTGCACACACTGGCACCCCTGATCTTTCAGAAAAGCTAACTGTTCTTCCTCTTCCACGCCTTCAGCAATGACCCTCATACCCAGGTCTGTTGCTAATGCGATCATCACGGAAGCGATCTTGGCTGAGTTTTTATCATGAGTAATATCATGAATAAAGTTCTTATCCAGCTTCAGATAATCAACAGGAAAGTTTTTCAGATAATTAAATGAAGAATAACCAGAACCAAAATCATCCAATGAAAGACGAATCCCCATAGACTTGAAGATATTCATCGTCTCCACCGAAGATTTCATATCATCCATAATAGTGGTTTCTGTTATTTCCAACGCAAGATACTGCGGTTCAAGATTGGTCGCTCGCAGAATATCCTCAACCTGACGAACAATATTCTTCTCTTTAAACTGCCTGGCAGAGAGATTAACAGACACATAAAAGGGAGAGATCTTCTGACTATTCAAATTCTGCACATCAGCACATGCCTTGGCTAATACCCACTCTCCGATACTGACAATAAGTCCCTTATCTTCAGCTACCGGTATAAATTTATCTGGCCCCACCATGCCTTCACCGGAACGATTCCAACGCAGCAAAGCCTCGGTTCCGACCATTTGATTCTTATGGATGTCGAAAATGGGCTGATAATGCAGTGAAAATTCGCAGCGATCCAAACCCTTGCGCAGATCCGTCTCCAAACTAACGAGGTCGACGATTTTCTTCTCCATATCGGAATTAAAGAACTGAAAGTTGTTCCTGCCGGAATCCTTTGCGCTATACATAGCTGTATCCGCATTTTTAATTAGGGTATCAATATCACCACCATCATCTGGATAGGTTGCGATACCGATACTCACACCTGCATAACTCTCTACACCACCAATCTCTAATGACTGGTCAAAAACTTCAATAAGCTTTCTGGCAACAAATGAAACATCTTCTTTGGGGTTAATCACTCCCTCCATAATAATGGTGAACTCATCCCCCCCAAGCCTGGCCACGGTATCTTCTGCGCGTAAACACTGGGAAAATTTTTTGCTGACGATCTTCAGCATCTGGTCACCGATTTCATGACCATGAGAGTCATTCAGATCTTTAAAATGGTCCAGATCCATAAAGAGAATGGATAGTTTTTTACCAGAACGATCAGCACGCAACATCGCTTGTTCCAGCCTATCTCTAAACAGCGCTCGATTGGGTAACCCGGTGAGTGGATCATGGTAAGCACGGTAACGGATGTCATCTTCAGCTTTCTTAATCTGAGAAATATCCTGACCAGCACCTACATAGCGAACAACCGTTCCGCCCGCGCCTGTAATCTGGGTCAGGCTAAGCCACATGGGGAATGGATCGCCATGCTTACGTTTCATCCATACTTCGCCTTTCCATTTGCCGCTGTCACGCACATCCTTCATTGCCTCGTCGTTAATATTAATTCCGTAAGCATTTGAGCAGAGATCTTCAAGCTTCATACCCTGCACTTCATCAGCTGAATAACCGGTTAAGGTCGAAAATGCCGGATTCACCATATTAATTTCACGCTGACTATTGGTAACAAAAATTGCCTCCATGACATTTTCCATTACCTGTGCGGCAGTGCGTTGATCCTCCTTCACGATTTTATGTTCCGTAACGTCAAAAATAGACTGAATAACCTTTTCAACTTTACCTTGTGCATCAAATACTGGGTAACCATCGACTTCGTAATAATGGGTCCTACCTTCATATTCAAACGGGAACTCAACCTTGACCGACTTACCCCCTTGAACAACGCGCCCAACGACACAAGGGAGATTTCGCGTTTTTCCAATATCCGAATCAATTTCGTCCATATTGCAATATTGATCACGCATCACCCAACTGGAACAGGCATTAAAGCCCCAATTTTTTGCCGCGCTATTTTCCAACTCAACAGAGCAGTCTTTCACATTAACTACAATTAGCGGGTTTGAAAGTGATTCGATAATTTCTTCAAGAAATGTTTTCTGGTAGGAGATATCTTCGTTAGCCTGCTTCAACATAGCAGTACGTTGATCAACCAGATTTTCAAGTTTGCTGCGATGCTGGTCTAACTCGAGTAGAATCTTCACCTTCTGAATCAATATATCTGGATCATACGGCTTAACCATATAGTCAACACACCCAGCTTCATAACCTCTGGTCACATGGCCAAAGTCTGAATATGCCGCCGATAAAAAGATGATCGGTAAAGAGGCGGTCTCTTCTTCCATATTGAGATAGCGAGCCAGCTCAAAACCATCCATTACCGGCATTTCCACATCAAGTATTGCTAGGGAAAATTTATGGCTCAATGTGTGTAACAGTGCTTCGTTACCGTTGGTTGCGCTGACGAACTCCGCATTAAGCGGTTCCAGAACACGCTCTAAAGCGACGAGATTCCGCTCTTTGTCATCGACAATAAGAATCTTCGGGCGACTCATCCTATGGTGCCCTGAATGGAGAACATATGTGATCGACTAAAAATCATCGCGCCAACTTCGTGATCAAACCGGCTATTTCATCGAGGGTCAGCACGTAGTCCACATCACATGCTTCAAGCGCAGCGCTGGGCATATCAGGAAATTTAGCTTCATCGAGAGACTGAACAATAGTGAGCCCTCCCCGTTGCGCCAGATAACGCAGTCCTGCCGCACCGTCGCTATTTGCGCCGGTTAGAACAATGCCAATAGCTGCCTTTCCATAAGCGTCGGCACCGCTCTCAAATAAAATATCGACAGAAGGCCTACTAAAATTAACCTGTTTATCAATGGATAAGGAAAGCGTTTTATCCCTTTCTATCAGCAGATGATAGTTAGGGGGAGCGATATAAATTGAGCGCGGCTCGAGTGCTACTTTCTCTCGCGCCTCTGTCACCTTGAGCTGGCTATAGGGGAAGAAAATATTAACGTAATCATCACTTTGATCCGGATGAAGATGCTGGACAATAACGATAGGAATGGAGAGCGTCCCCGGCAGTTTGGAAAACAGCCGCATCAGTGCCTCTGCCCCGCCAGCAGAAACACCTATCATAACGATTTCGTATACACGATCACTCAATTTTATAGCGACTTATATTTATGCTGATATATACGATTCCTTTCGTCCAACACAGTAAATTTTGGCCATACCTTGGAGAATTCCATACTCTCCTTCGTTCCCAAACACAGAAAGCCGTCATACACCAAACTATCTGCAAACAACTGATAAACACGCTCCTGAAGTTGCTTGTTGAAATAGATCATCACATTACGGCATAAAATCAAATGAACCTCGCTAAACACCGAATCTGTGGCGAGATTGTGATTAGCAAACGTAATGTTCTTTTTAAGAGACTCATCCATAATTGCTGAGTCATAATGGGCGTGGTAGTAGTCAGAAAAAGACTCTTTCCCCCCCGCCTTTTGGTAATTCACCGTGTACTCACGCAAACGCTCCATCGGGTATATACCTGCGCGAGAGGCATCCAGTGCATGATCATTAAAATCTGTCGCATAGATCATTGCTCTGTCATATAAGCCCTCCTCTTTGAGTAAGATCGCCAGCGAGTAGACCTCTTCCCCGGTTGCGCATCCTGCATGCCAGATTTTGATATAGGGGAACGTTTTCAAAAACGGGATGACATTCTCGCGTAACGATTGATAAAACCGCGGATCACGGAACATCTCTGTTACGGTAATCGAAAAATCCAACAACAATTTTTTAAACGCATCTGCATCATGCAGTACTCGCTCGGTTAACCCACTGATGGTTTTACATCCAGACTTGGAAAGTGCCAAACGTATACGACGACTCATAGAGGCACGAGAGTAATTGCGGAAATCATATCCGTAACGGCGAAATACGGCTTCGAGAAAAAGATCCGTCTCTATCGCATCCAGTTCTCTGTCGACAATCATATCCTCCATGTGCCGACTCCTAACGATATAACCATACACGCAACATAGAGAGCAGACGCGCAATATCTACGGGTTTAGCTAAATAGTCATTTGCGCCGACGGATATGCATTTATCCCGATCCTCCTTCATCGCCTTAGCCGTCAATGCAATGATTGGCAGATTGGAATACTTACGTTGCTCACGAATACGCTCTATCGCCTCATAGCCATCCATCTCAGGCATCATAATATCCATCAGCACCAGATCTACATCTGAGTTCATATCGAGGACAGACAGCGCTTTCTTACCGTTCTCTGCCTTATAGATCTGCATACCGTGTTCACGCAACAGCTGCGACAAAGCGAATACATTGCGCATGTCATCGTCCACGATAAGAATACGTTTGTCTTTGAGCGTATCATCCTTACTGCGAATTTTCTTGATCATGTCCTGCTTCTGTTCTGGCAGATTACCCACCACACGATGCAGGAAGAGCGCTGTTTCATCTAGCAAACGCTCTTCTGATTTAACGCCCTTGATAATGATCGAAGAAGAGAACTCACGGAGGCTTTCGGTCTCCTCTTTGCTTAACTCACGTCCGGTATAGATGATAACAGGAGGAACTTCTATCCCAGGATCTTTCGAAGCTTCAGCCAATAGCTCGAAACCACTTTTATCCGGCAAGCTTAGATCCAATACCATACAATCAAACTTACCGGTCTTAAGCTGTTCTAATGCGTCACTTGCAGTTCCAACACAAGTGGTTTTTACATCGCCATCGCCAATCAGATGGCGTACAGCTTGTTGCGCATCCACATCATCTTCAACCAACAGCATGTCTTTAACATGCTTTTCTGTCACGCGTGTAATATTGCCAAAGGCTTTATCTAGGTCTCCTTTCTGAATGGGTTTCTTCAAGTAACCTATGGCACCCTTGCTAAACACATCATCATCCATGTCGTAACCGGACATAACGTGAACAGGTATATGGCGGGTATCAGTGTCATCCTTCAGCATAGTCAGCACATCGATACCGCTTATACCGGGCAGCTTGATATCGAGCAAGATAGCACTCGGCATATATTTTTTGGCTAGTTGAAAACCATATTCGCCATTATCCGCCAAAATACATTTAAAACCTTTCTCTCGCGTTTGTGCCAATAACACTTTGGCAAAGTTCTCATCATCTTCAATGATTAAAATGGCGGTATCGCCTTCATCCAGGCTTTCAAGATCATCCTGTATCGAATAGCGGATATTCTTAGCCGGCGTGGCCATTATCGCTTCAGCCGATGCAGTTGTATTCAGACATTCGGATTTAGGTGAACTCTTCCTCGTCGCTGTGGATTTGTTTGCATTGGCGTCTAGTGCGAGTGCAGGCACCTGCTCTTTTGTTTCAATTTTGACATCAGGACTCTCACCCACACCACTCATAGGCAAAAACAAGGTAAACGTAGAACCCTTACCAAATTCACTAACCAAGGTAATTTCACCACCCAATAGGCGCGTCAGCTCCTTGGAAATAGAAAGGCCAAGCCCCGTACCACCGTAGGAGCGAGCGGTACCGCCATCAGCTTGTTGAAATGCTCCAAAAATAACGTTTTGCTTCTCATTAGGAATACCGATACCAGTATCACGCACGGATATAGCAACCACATCACCAACACGTAACGTTGGCATACTAAACTGCTTGGACTCGGGAGGGCGATAGAAGGAAATTTCAACTTCGCCATTCTCCGTAAACTTAACCGCATTGGAAACCAGATTTTTAACAATCTGATTGACGCGTTTAAAGTCACTCATAATGGATTCAGGCACATCCTCATTAACCGTTGTAATCAGATTAACGCCTTTGTCATCCGCCATGTGTTGGAATGTTGTTTTAATCGTGTCACAAACATCACCAACGGCCATATCTTCGATGTTAATATCCATCTGCCCGGCTTCAATTTTAGAAAGGTCCAGGATATCGTTGATCAAATCGAGCAGATCATTACCCGAGTTATAGATAATCTCAGCTGACTCAACCTGATCGTCAGTCAGATTACCTTCTATATTGTCTTTTAACATGCGCGACAGTAACAGCAAGCTGTTTAGTGGTGTGCGCAACTCATGTGACATATTGGCAAGGAACTCGGATTTATAATGGCTAGCAGACTCAAGTTCTTTGGCTTTGTTCTCAAGGTCTGCCCCAGCATCACTGAGGCTTTTATTCTTCTCTTCTAACTCTTCATAAGCCGATTTAAGCTCTTCTTGCTGCTTACGCATCTGATCTTCGGATGCCATGAGATTAGCACTCTGCTCTTCCAACTCTTCGTTAGTCGCTTGCAACTCCTCCTGTTGCACTTTCAAGCGCTCTTCAGAGGCTTTGAGGTTAGCTGTTTGCTCTTCCAGCTCTTCATTACTGGCTTGCAACTCTTCCTGTTGTTCAGAGAGTTTCTGCGCCTGCTCACGACTCTCTTGCAACAACTCTTCCATACGAGTACGGGCTTTAGCTGAATTGACTGCAATCGCAATAACTTCCATCACACGATCCAGAAACTGCATGTGCAAATTATCCAACTCTTCTACAGAAGCTAATTCAATGACACCAAATAACTCTCTACCAATGCAGAATGGGGTAACAACGATATTCTCAGGTACCGCATCCCCCAGTGATGAACTTACACGTATGTAATCTTCTGGCACCTGCGTAACGGAAATAACTGACCGCTCTAATGCGCACTGACCAACCAGCCCCTCACCCATTT
>JBNKYV010000258.1:0-11722 GCA_050301075.1 Gammaproteobacteria bacterium | reverse complement strand
GCTTAAAGGTCGCGCCAATGGTTTAAGAGTCGCCTTTCAAACACCCTGCTCACTGCAACATGCGCAGCAGCTTAATGGCAAAGTAGATGCCATTCTCAAACAACTGGGCTTTGAATTAACAACAGTACCCAATGCACATCTATGTTGTGGCTCTGCCGGCACCTACTCAGTGTTACAACAAGAGATGTCGCAACAGCTATTGGATAACAAACTCAAAGCGCTGATGAGTGATCAACCGGATGTCATTGCCACGGCCAACATTGGTTGCCACATGCACCTCGAAAGCAAATCCGGCATCCCCGTAAAACACTGGTTAGAGCTAGTGGCGGAAAACCTTACTTAGTAATACTTAAATCTCAACGGCAATTCGACTAGTATGAATGGACCTTACATAAAGCCACACCTACGAGTTCATTCAAAGGTACTGATATGGAATCGTCAGAGCGATCCAATATTGGCAACGCTAGTGATGCCGTCAGCGATGCAGAGCGTGTATTAAAAGATAAAAGTTTTCTTGGCCTAGTTCGCTGGGGTAGATTCACCGCCGCCATGGGAGGCTTTGGTGGTTTTGAATGGCTGGAAAAGAAAACAAGCCTCCCCACAGGTTCACGCCGAGGCAAAAATACTAATCCCCGTTACATTTACACCTGCAAAGCAGGATTAATCGATCTTCGCCATTTTCATCAGCTGGCCTACATCGCGCTGTTAAGAGGAAGCAAAAAGGCAGTCGAACAAGGTAAAGCGCATGAAGAACATGCAGAGGCCAGATCACGTTATGCGCCGGAAGATATCACCTCAAATGCGCTTGGTGCTCATTTCGGAAGCCAACAAAGCGTATTCACCAAAACATCAACCTATGTAAAAAACTTCAAAGATTTCCTGGATAAGCTCGGCCCCATTGATTGGAACTCCCTGAGCAAAGCCCAACAAGATTGCATCGTAAAATATTACGCCATAGATCTGGATGGCGACAGCCACCGAAAACAAACTGCCGGGAGTGATGGCGATCCCTGCAAAGTTTGCTCTGGCAGCTCTACATTTCCTTTTCCCATCGATGCTAGCGACGGTGCACTTATTGTCGAAGAGGAGTCGTAATCATGCGCTTTCTACTTTCTATATCCAACATGCTAGCAAGAGTGATTTTTGAGTTCAGACGTAAGCGAGCAGTTGCCGCTGCGCAGCGACAATCCGGCGGTGACTGGAAACTGGAGTGGCGCTATACGCCCGATATTTACGCGCAGCAAATCGCCAGAAAAATTGTGGATAACAATTATTTGGTAGGGCTGTCAGATACGGAAATAGAAAAAATTCTCGGATCACCAATAGAGCGCAACCCCGCGCCATCCACTCATTCAGCGTTATGGTTTGTCGGCAACAGAGACTCAAGCGCGCCTGATATGTTTGCGTATGAAGAGTTTCTGGTTGTTAACTACGGCGGTGGGCAAACAGCTCTAAACGCAGCAATCATTAATCTTGCGTAAACACTACAAAACACCACCCAAACTGAGCTTTCTCACAATACGAAATTAAAAACCCAATTAACCTACTCGGGTTCTATTGATTCAAATATTAGTCCGACTATATTAATCATGTATTCACCGGGAGGGGGAAGAGCGGTTACGACGGTAAGCCCAAAAAGCTTTCTGCTAACGCAGCTCAAAAAAACGAACGGCGAATGCATCAACTTTTTTATCAATCATTTCATATCTAAATTCTGGGGAGGATTTATCATGAAAGATGCAGCAATTGTCGCAATTATTCCAGCTTGCTTTATTGGCCTGATTTCACTGGCAGCCCTAAACGGCATGTAATAGGCTGATATTCAAGGAGTCTTAGCAACAACGTCGTTTGTGTTGAGACTCCTTCATAAAACTTTAATACCCTTCTAAACCATCACTCCATTGCCACAACTCCAGTGGGCTAATACACTTCAACAATAATTATTCTGCGGTTTCGTCATTGAGGCGCTTTCGAAAACACGATAGAATTATTCTAAATAAATAATATGTTAAATATTTGTTTCATAGGCGCAGCATTACTATAACTTAGCGCCAAACTTCACCTGGGGATTAGGTGAAACAAGAGAGGAATGGGACCGGTGGAATACAATAGCTGTACTCCGGGTGTAGCACTACGTCTAATGGCAGGCACTACCTGTCTCTTATCGCTTGTCTTCGGCTCTACAAGCGCCGTGGCGGAATACGCCCTTAACTTCACACCACTTATCGCCAACCCCACTCAAAGCCAGAGTGTCGCCAACATTGGCTGTAAAGATGGCGTAAGCACAGTCGGTGGTCATCATCGCACAGAGTTCAGCTGTGGCGATGGCATCTACTTCATGCAAGAGGTGATTACCGAAGGTAACAACACCTATTACCATGTCATCATTGGCGATCCTGTTGATGATGCCTTCTCTCAAGAGTTTTATATCCGCGGTGCTGGCTGTTGCTGGTTTACCGAAAAAGGCCCCGCCTGGAATCCTATGTATGGCGAAGCGCCACTCAGTGCCAGTTATGGTGACACTGGCAAATTGCTTTCAAGTGCGTTCTTCCCTTTGGCCCCTGTTACCTTAAGTGGTAACGGCTCAGGTAATCCCAATCGCGTTTACATGAAACAGATTAATCAAGATAACGAAATGTATCTTGAATTTGAAAAATCATTTGAAGATAAAAAGCCACGCATCACTCAAGTGATTGACGATGGCGAAGTTGTCTCCGAGTTTATCTTGGACAACAGCAATGCAGGTTACAGCGAATCGATTGCTGCTGGTGAATACAAAAACACACTCACTTTGCTAACACCGGAAAAAACACCGCTTGCAGTGGGTGGTTATGACATTGCAAAAGAAGCGCCCGATCAAGTTGTAACCGGTGGCCTCTATACCTATGTGGATGGCCCAGAACCTGAAGGGGCTTTTGGCATGTACTTTTATGTTGAAGCCGAATATGACCCCGTCTATATCGATTGGCTCGCCTACTGCAACCCCGAAGAGAATACCTTTAGAGGTTGTGTTGGTGGTCCTGGCCCAGGTGGATCAGGCCCTGGCGGCCCAGGTGCTAACTTGCGTGCAGGCCAAGAGGAGTGGTGGGCGACTCACACACCGCTTTAAATCTAAATTCAATCAGAATAACGTCGCATCCGTTCTTAACGACTGCTCACAATTCAAATCGCTCTAATCGAATTAGAAGTTTTTAGCGATTTTCATACCGCATTAACCATGCAACAACTGAATCAATTATCTGCCACATTGTTGGGCATTACATCCAATTGATTCATCTTTTCCTAATTTAACGCAACTTGTTCAAATTTTGATCTAAACTCAAATAGAAAGTGAGCTTTAGGCAGTTTGTTCAATGGTACTTGATGTTTGATACCTCCTGAATAACAGCACGTCTTTTCATCAATCAATCTGACCTAAAAAACATGGACAAAAAAATACGCAATTGGCTAAGTGGATCGCTAGGTCTCGACCCCCTGCAGGGGATCTCCTTACTCGTTGGATTTTCATTGATTGCCGCAGGCACTCATCAAATTGTTCACGAAGTAAAAAACCGTTATCAGAACGATCTTTCCAACTCTCTACAAACGGTACTTCACAGCTCTAACGAAGCACTAACCGTATGGAGCCGAGACCACCGTTTGGTTGCAGAAAACATCGCCAAGTCAGAAGTTATCATCAAGGCGACACAGCAACTACTTAAAGTACCACCAGTTAAAACCCAGTTGCTTGCCTATGAAGGGCAAAATACTCTACGTAACTGGTTTAGCCCCTATATAAAAAGTGGTCAGTATCGTGGTTTTTTTATCATCTCCCCCAAAAATGTAAGCCTCGCGTCATCCAGAGATGCAAACACAGGTACAACAAACCTGTTAGTGCAACAACCAGATGTATTAAACCGTCTATGGAACGGGCAAAGTACTATTAGTCAGATTATGGTGAGTGATGTCCCGCTATCGCATGTGCACCAAAACAATCCTGAAAACATAGACCCTACACTATTTGTAGGCGCGCCAATCAAAAATGATAAAGATGAGATCATCGCTTTGCTCACCTTGCGCCTTGATCCAAAGATGAATTTCTTCTCACTGTTATCTCAAAGCCGTTTGGGAAAAACAGGAGAGACCTATGTCATCAACCGTCAAGGCGTGATGCTAACTACTAGCCGCTTTGAAGAACAGCTACATCAATCAGGGTTACTAAAACCTGGGGCATCAAGCGCACTCAATATGAAAGTGACAGACCCAGGCCCCAATCCTGGCTCGTTGCTCACAACAGACAGATATGGTGTTCTGCAACAACCATTAACCTTCATGGCTCAAAACCTATCCCAAGAGTTAACAGGGCATAACCTGGAAGGCTATCGTGACTATCGCGGTATTCCCGTTGCAGGTGCATGGACATGGAATAGCGAGCTGGGTGTAGGCTTAGCCACCGAACAAGATATAGATGAAGCTTATGGCACCTTCTATATCATCAGGGCATTGATCTATGTTGCGGCCACTGTTACCGCCGTAATATTGCTCGCGCTAGCGCTTATTTTTAATATCAGCCGCCGAAAAATAAAAGAGACCGAGACTCAACTAACAGCCATCATCAATACAGCCATTGATAGCATTATTGTTATCAACCAGAAAGGCATCATCTTAAACATTAACCCTTCCTTCGAAAAATTAACCGGGTACTCCAGAAATGAGCTGGTAGGTCACAATATCAGTAATGTTATGCCGGAACCCCATAAATCTGGCCACGATAAATACCTGGAAAACTACCTGAAAACAGGCCGCGCAAAAATAATTGGTATCGGTCGCGAAGTTGAAATACGGCACGCTAATAAAACCCTGATTCCTGTTGACCTAAGTGTTAGCCGACTGGACATAGGATCAGAAATACATTTCGCGGGAATCATTCACGATCTTAGCGAAAGAAAAGAGGCCGAACAGAAGCTACTCAAAAATAAAGATCTATTGTTGCGCTCTCAACAAATCGCCCATGTGGGCAGCTGGGAATGGGACATTGCTAGCGGGCAACTGATTTGGACAGACGAAACCTTTCGTATTTTTGGCCTGCATAAAGAGACCGACAATCCTGACTACGACATGTTTATTAACTGTATTCATACGAATGATCGGAAAAGAGTCACCCAGGCTATTGAGCTGGCCAAAAAGAATGGCCACACCTACGAAGTAGAACACCGCCTCATACGGCCTGATGGGGAGATCCGCCACGTGCAGGAAGTAGGACGCGTGTACCGCAACAACGAAGGCCAGGCAACAAGAATGATTGGTGTAGTTCAGGATATAACTGAACGCGTGAAAGCAGAAGAGTCACTGCGCCAAGAGAAAGAGGCAACCGAAGCACTTAACCAGATACTGCAACTGACACAGAAAGCATTGGGCAAAACAGGTATTTCAGAATTTTGGGTTAGCGCAGTTGATGGTCGCGTTCTTTACGTCAGTGATCACGCCTGTAATCACCTCGGCTACAGCCGGGAAGAGATGTTGAAGATGAACGTGGAGGACTTCGACCCCGCCTTTAATCGCAAACAGTTCAGCAAGATGACAGCCCCTATTCGCGAACATGGTGCCGGCCGATTGGAAACAACGCACAAAACTAAGTTCGGTGAAACCATACCGGTAGAGGTTACCGCGGCCTACCGCCCTGCAGAACATGGGCGCGAGGCAATGTTCATTACCTTCGTTACAAACATTAGCAAACGTAAAGAGATTGAACAGGAGCTGGTTGAATCTCGCGAAAAAGCGGAATATGCAGTCAAAGCACAATCAGCATTCCTCGCCACAATGAGCCACGAGATACGTACCCCCATGAATGGTGTGGTAGGCATCATTGAACTGCTACTAAATACACCACTCAATAGCGAACAAGAGCATATGGCACACGTCATCAATGACTCAGCCTTCTCCTTGTTAAGAATCATTGATGACATTCTGGATTTTTCAAAAATTGAGGCTGGCAAACTCAGGCTTGAGAATGCTCCCCTTAACCTGGTGGAAATATGTGAAAGCACCATCGATACCTTACGCCCCATCGCCAGTGGAAAAGGCGTACGCCTCTATCTGGATGAAGGTGATGATCTTGATACACCACTACTGGGAGATGCCACACGCGTACGGCAAATACTTTACAACCTATGTGGTAACGCCATTAAGTTCACTGACCAGAACAATGGCCACGTAATATTAAAAGTACGTTTTGATCAAAATAAGGAAACGAACGACGTAAAGGCCAAGGTTCGATTTGAGGTTAGAGATAACGGCATCGGTATGAGCCAGGAAGTGATCGATATGCTATTCACGCCGTTCTATCAGGCGGAGGCATCAACCACTCGTCGTTTTGGCGGAACCGGGCTAGGGCTCTCTATCTGTAAAAATCTGGTACATATGATGGGTGGCGATATTTATGCTGAAAGCATTCCCAACAAAGGCTCAGCATTTACGGTAGAACTGCCCTTTGATATAGACCCGGTTGAGAAACTCACACCGCAATTCAGAACACATGATCTACGCATTATCTGCTACATCGTCGATGAGTTTGAACGCGAGATTGTCGGCCGTTATCTGAAAGACTATCACCCCGAAAGCAAAATCGTCGACTCGTTGGACTTCTTTGAAGACCTTGCCCGCAACAAAGCACCGTACGATGTACTCTTCTATTCAACACCGTATACAAACCCACAAGAGATTGAAGCCACCAAGGCCATGCTAGACAAGATCCGCACCTTTTCAAAAGGCGAAGCACGGATGGTTCTGGCTTCTTACAATCCTAAGGTGTACGCGAGTTATTCACCGGGTGATACCGTGCTATTGGAAAACCTGCCACTTAAACGCTACGCCCTAAGAACAGCCGTTGCAGCCGCCGCCGGCCGCACTAGCCCACCTGTGAAAATAAGAGATACCGCCAAAATTGAGTTTTATTCACCCGCAACACGTGAAGAGGCGGTTAAAAACCATCAGCTGGTTTTGATTGTGGAAGACAACCCAACCAACCAGGAAGTCATCTCCAACCAACTCGAACTCTTGGGCTATGTGAGTGACATAGCAGATGATGGTGCCCAGGCCTTTGAAATGTGGCGCAAAGAACCCTATGCCCTAGTGCTAACCGATTGCCACATGCCGGTGATGGATGGCTACCAGCTCACCAAAAAAATCCGCCATGAAGAGGCGCACCGCAACCGTCCACACACACCCATTGTGGCCATTACCGCCAATGCCATTCAAGGTGAAGGGGAGAAATGCCTACACGCTGGAATGGATGGCTATTTGAGCAAGCCAGTTCAGCTAAAAGTGATGAAAAAAGAATTGATTAAGTGGGTAGCACCAATCGGCACAAAAATAATATCCTCGCCCTCTTCCACACTGCTGCCAGCCCCTGAAAAAGGCGGTGAAAAGCTCATTCAGTTAGATGTTTTATCCGAATATGTGGGCGATGACCCAAGCGTGCAAAAAGACTTAATCGAAAAATTTATAAAAAATGCGCAAAGTACTATTAAAGAAATAGAAATAGCAATCGAAGATAAGGATATGGAATGCGTTGCGGAGATTGCTCACAGGATTAAATCCTCCTCATCAGCCATTGGTGCCGAGCAGCTGACAAACACATTCCTTGAGCTTGAACGATGCGGCAAAGAACAGCGAGTTGATGAAGTTATTCAGGAGTACGGAAAACTAAACCATTTGCTAGATCGCATAACACAAGAGTTTCAAACGTTAACATTTACGCAATAAGTTAATTAGTAAAATTCTTATGAGCAAAGTACTGTTAGTTGACGACGACCCAATGATGAAGGAGCTCCTAACGCCTCTGTTGCAGGCATTAGGGATGGAATCCATCATTGCTGTTGAAACAGGTCACGATGCGCTTGTTGTCATCGACATGGAAGCCGAATCTCTTTCTCTCGTACTTTGCGATCTACACATGCCGACAATGGATGGCATAGAGCTTCTGCGTCACCTTGCAGACCGACAGTTTGGTGGCCAGATTATTATTATCAGTGGCAGCGGTCACCGCTTGCTCGAATCTGTTTCAGAACTAGGCAAAGCCCATCAGCTAAATATTCTCGGCGCATTGGACAAACCGGTTTCCTACAAGGCCATGGTTGAGCTTTTAAAACAGAAAGGCGAGTCACCACAGCCCATCCAATCTAAAAGCAATGAAGCGACTATTGATCAAGCAGAATTATCGCGAGCCTTGCAGGCCGGGGAAATCATCTCTTACTTCCAGCCGAAAATTGATATCGCCACTGGTGAGATTGTGGGCGTCGAAACGCTTGCCCGCTGGATTCACCCCGATTACGGGATGATTCCTCCGAATCGTTTTATAGCCCTCGCTGAAGAGACCGGGCTAATCGAGCCGCTTACCCGCGTGATTCTTTATCAAGCCATGCGCTATGCCGCCGCGTGGCAGCGCAAAGGTTTTCATCTTCAAGTTGCCGTTAACGTCTCTGTTCATAACCTGACGCATCTGGATTTGCCCGAGTTTATTGTGCATACAGCTGATTCGCTGGGCGTTGATCTATCCACATTGGTCATTGAGGTCACAGAGTCACGACTGATGGAGCGTCTAACCACTGCGATGGAAATACTCACCCGCCTCTGCCTGCACGGTATTAAACTCTCTATTGATGATTTTGGAACGGGCTATTCATCACTTGAACAGCTACGCCGCATTCCGTTCTCTGAACTTAAGATCGATAGAAGCTTTGTTAACCGCGCCAGCACCGATAGCTCGGCGATGGCCATTCTTGAATCAAGCGTCGAATTAGGCAAACGCCTTAAAATGTCACTGGTAGCAGAAGGGGTAGAAACCAAGGAAGAGTGGCAACTGGTTGAGCGCCTGGGCTGCAATATTATTCAAGGTTACTACGTGAGCAAACCACTTGCCGGTGGCGAGATTGCCGAGTGGATATCAAACTGGAACCGTAAGCGCGCCTGAAAGATCAGGCATAAACCACAACACCTGCTCCACCTCAGACGCGCCCGTTGTACCAAATGAGTTATACCCGCTCAGTGGCGCAGACTACATTCCCATCTTGTCTTCTTTCATCATTTTGTCGTTCATCATCCCGTCATTCATCATAGAATCTGATTTATCCATCCCCATGCTATCGCCTTTCATGGCGCTCTTTTCCATAGAGCTATCACCCATTGAACTCATATCGTCATTCATAGAGTCTTTTGATTGCATACTTCCGCACGCTGACATCAGCGCCGCCATTGCCATAACTGCTACTAACTTTTTCATGATCTGCTCCTTTTGGTGAGTTAACACCTCTATTCAAGCAGGCAAAAATCACCGGCAGATCATGGAAATATCACAAAAGTTTCACATCTTAACCGCGAGAATATTTGTGATGAATTTGTGATATTTACGCCACGCCCGTGTGAATTCTCTGAGCTGAAATAAGCAATGTCACAGGACATCAACTTTATTCAGCAAGGAGAACGATCATGAAAAAGCAACTCACACTCGCCTCAGCACTCAGCCTGTTCATCAGCGCACCTGGCATGGCTCAGGATCTGAACATTGAAATCACCAACCTCACCAACGGCATCTACTTCACACCATTTTTAGTGGCCGCGCACGATGAAAACAGTCACCTGTTTATGGAAGGTTCTGCTGCTTCCAGCAGCCTGCAGGCGATGGCTGAGGGTGGCGATATCTCAGGCCTTTCTACCGACATCCAATCCGTTGGCGGTAACGTAGTAGAGAATCCTGCTGCGGGCCTACTGGCACCCGGTGCCAACACCAGCTTTATGCTGATGAACGATGCACAAAACAAATACCTGTCACTCACGGCTATGTTACTGCCCACCAACGATGGTTTTGTTGGTGCAGACGGCATCATGATTCCTAAAGCCACCGGCACCTACACCTACTATCTCAATGCCTACGACGCGGGTACAGAAGCCAATGACGAACGTATCAACGGTGGCGGAGCACCGGGTGTGCTGGGCGTACCGGTTGATCCCGGTGCAAACAGTGGCACAGGTGGTAGCGGTGTCACCACAACGGAAAGCAACACCATGATCCATATCCACCGTGGCGTGCTAGGCGACTCTGACCCGAACGGCGGTATGAGCGATCTGAACAGCGCCGTGCATCGCTGGTTGAACCCGGTTGCCAAGCTGGTGATTACCGTTAACTAAGGAGGCAGCCATGAAATACATTCAATTACTGGGCGGCATTGCCGCCCTAACAGGGGCACTAGTATTGCAGGGCTGTAATCACGAAGCCATGCCACGCGATTACAGCGTGCAAATCGATAATCTGACGGCTAATCAACCCTTTGCACCGGTCGCCAGCGTCTGGCACAGCGATGGTTATCACATTTATACCCTGGGTGAGATGGCCAGCGAGGAGCTGGAGACACTCGCTGAGGGTGGCGATGGCAGCTCGTTACTCAGCGCCGCTGCCAGCAATATTCAGGTGAGTGAAACCGCTGCCGGCAGTGGCATTATCGCCCCCGGCGCAAACGAAACAATTTCAGTGCAAGGTTTGCCATGGAGCTCACGACTAAGCCTTGTCGCCATGCTGGTAAACACGAACGACGGATTTATCGGACTGGATAATATCGATATCAGCAATCTGGCGGTAAACGAATCTGTGAGCGTATATGCCAATGTGTATGACGCCGGCACTGAAACCAACGACGAAGCGGCCGCTCATCTCCCCGGTCAGGGTGGCGAGGGCTGGAACGCCGCACGGGATGATCGCGATTACATCGCCGTGCATCCCGGCGTGATCAGTGCGGATGATGGTTTGGCGGGTTCTGCACTGGATGAATCGCACCGCTTTAACCAACCTGGCGCACGCATTGTGATTACACGCACACATTAACCATAAATAACCATTGCGGGTGGCAACGCCCGCAATGGTGATACAGATACGACAAGAACCACAGGTGCCACATGAATCACAAAGTGTTAGTTGTAGAAGACAATGCAGAGATAGCAAACCTGATACAGATGCATCTGCAAGATATCTACTGCGATACAGACATCGCCAGTGACGGCGCAACTGGGCTAGCCATGTTTGAGAAAGGTAACTACGAACTGGTGATACTCGATTTGATGTTGCCAGTAATGGACGGCCTGGAACTGTGCAAACGCCTACGCGAGAAAAACAAACTCATTCCCATCATCATGCTCACCTCCAAATCATCCGAGCTGGATCGCGTATTAGGTTTGGAGATTGGCGCAGATGATTACATGACCAAACCTTTTAGCATTCCTGAACTACTGGCACGGGTTAAAGCGCAATTCAGGCGTTTAAACGCTCTAGAAACACCCAGCCAGCAGGAACACATCAAACGCGGCGCGTTGGTGATTGATATGGAAAAACACTCGGCACAGATCAACACCACACGTCTGGACCTAACCGCCAAAGAGTTTGACCTGCTGAGTTTCTTTGCTGCACACCCCGGGCGCGTCTATAGCCGCATGGAGCTGTTAAACCAGGTGTGGGGTTATAGCTACGAAGGCTATGAACACACCGTGAACTCACACATCAACCGCCTACGTGCCAAGATCGAGGAAGACCCAGCCAAACCCAAACACATACTCACCGTGTGGGGCGTGGGTTATAAATTTAACGAAGAGGTTGCATGATGTTTAGAACTCTTTACGCAAAACTCTCGATCACGCTATTCACCCTGCTGTTGGTAGTTGGCGTGTTCTATACACTACTGAGCCTTTCCAGCTTCAG
>JBNKYV010000257.1:0-2656 GCA_050301075.1 Gammaproteobacteria bacterium | reverse complement strand
GTTGATTTTGCGGGCACGGGCAAGCAAGTGGACGGTAATATCAATTGCCCATTGTCAGTGGCAGCAGCAGCGGTTTATTACGTGTTTCGTTGTTTGATGCCCTCGCAAACGCCTGCATGTGCAGGCAGTTTTCGCCGTATTACGATTACCGCGCCTGAAGGCAGCTTGGTCAATGCCCAGCGCCCGGCGGCAGTGGCAGCGGGTAATGTTGAGACCAGTACGCGAATTGTTGATGTGGTGATGGGCGCGTTAGCGCAGGCTATCCCCTATAAAATGCCTGCTGCGAGTCACGGTAGTATGAATAATGTTGCCATGGGGCGGCGGCGTGAAATTGGTGGTGGCTGGGACTACTATGAAACTCTAGGTGGTGGAATGGGGGCTGGCAGAGATGGGGGTGGTCTATCTGCATTGCAGACGCACATGACCAATACTCTTAATACACCGATTGAGAGTTTGGAGATGCACTATCCCATGCGTATTCGTCGTTATCAGGTGCGCGAAGGTTCAGGTGGTAATGGTTTAAATGTTGGTGGCTGTGGTCTGGTGCGTGAATACGAATTTTTAGAGGCGGCGACGGTGACGTTGCTTACCGAGCGTCGCTCAAATGCGCCTTGGGGGTTAAACGGTGGTGAATCAGGTCAACCGGGCTTGAATCTGCTTGATGCAGAACCCATTTCAGCTAAACAGAGTTTTGAGGTGCAGGCCGGGCAGCGTTTAACGGTAGAAACACCCGGTGGTGGTGGTTGGGGCTTGTCAAAGCGATAATAAAGATTAAGAGCTTTGCGGGTCGAAATTTGGTATATTGTTGAGTTTGATTGTCGGGATTTGTGTCCCTGAATATTTAGAGAGGAAGTGTTGATGGATATTATGGAACAAATTAAACAGCAGGTGGAAGGTGCACCTATTGTTCTATATATGAAGGGTACACCCCAGTTTCCAATGTGCGGTTTTTCCGCGCAAGTGGTTGAAGCACTGAAAGCGGTTGGTGCTGAGTACAACTCTTACAACGTGTTGGAGCAACCTGAGTTGCGTGCAAATCTGCCTAAATATGCAGACTGGCCAACATTTCCTCAGTTGTACATCGGTGGTGAGCTGGTGGGTGGTTGCGATATCACCATGGAGCTGTACCAAAGCGGTGAACTGAAAACCCTGGTAGAGGGTGCTGGCAAATAATATTTGTCCCGTTCTAATTGAAAAGGGCCGCGTTGATTGGATCAACGCGGCCCTTTTGCATTTCAGGTAGATAATTTTAATCAACTAGGCCGTTCATTTGATGAAAGGTCTGCCATTTGTTGATGATGTCGCAGAATAGATCTGCGGTTTTTTCAGTGTCGTAAATGGCAGAGTGGGCTTCGTTATTGTCCCAGCTAAATCCGGCAGCCTGGACTGCGCGGGCGAGAACGGTTTGTCCGTAGGCCAAACCACCTAGTGTGGCGGTGTCGAAAGTAGTAAAGGCGTGAAATGGGTTTTTCACACCCGTGCGCTCCACTGCTGCTTTGACGAAGCCTAGGTCAAAGAATGGATTGTGGCCAACCAGTACTGCGCGGCTGCAGCCGGTATCACGAATTTCCTGGCGGACGGGTTCGAAAATAGTTTCCAGAGCCTCTTTTTCTTCTACCGCCTCGCGAAAAGGGTGATGAGGGTCAATGCCAGTGAATGCCAGGGCTGATTCAACGAGATTAGCGCCAGGAAAGGGAATAACATGGGCATCAAAGGTGCGGTAGCGATAGAGCATGCCTTCGTCATCCATACGTAAAATAACTGCGGCTACTTCCAATAGTGCATCGGTTTCAGCATTAAACCCAGCTGTTTCAACATCAATCACAACGGGTAAAAAGCCGCGGAAGCGGTCGGCAATTCGGTATGGTAATTCTGGCATTTATCTTCTTTCGTTTAACTGCGTATGGATTAAAGTGACTGTTGCGAAGTTACTCCGGTGGCGCCAGGCGCCAGCTCAGTGTTTGTCCCGCCTTTAGTGGCACAACGGTTTCACCAGCAAATTCGTAAGCATTAGGCACTTCCCACTCTTCGCGTATCAGGGTAACAGTCTCTTGGTTGATGGGTAAACCGTAGAACTGAGGACCGTGTCGTCCAGCAAATGCATCGAGTTTGCCCAAGGCGCCTACCTCTTCAAAGGCTTCAGCATAGAGTTCGATAGCACCATAGGCGGTGTAACAGCCAGCGCAGCCACAGCTTGTTTCTTTGGTGGACTTTGTATGCGGCGCACTGTCTGTGCCTAGGAAAAACTTTGGATTGCCGCTCGTGGCGACTTTGAGTAGTTCCTGGCGGTGCTCTTCGCGCTTTAATACTGGCAGGCAGTAGTTATGAGGATGAATGCCGCCTACCAGAATATGATTACGATTCATTAACAGATGCTGTGGAGTGATGGTGGCGCCAACATTTTCATGTGCAAACAGTACGAATTGCGCGGCGTCCGCGGTGGTGATGTGTTCGAACACTACTCTCAGGTTAGGGAAGCGCTCGGTTAGCGGCGCCAATTTTTGATCGATAAAGGCTTTTTCTCTATCAAATACATCAATGTGAGAGGCTGTTTCTTCACCGTGAACCAGCAGGGGAAGGCCAACTTCTTCCATTACTTCCAGTGTTGAATAAACATTTTCCAGCTTGGTGACGCCTGAGTCAGAGTTGGTTGTGG
>JBNKYV010000256.1:0-9437 GCA_050301075.1 Gammaproteobacteria bacterium | reverse complement strand
GGATAAACCAACAAGCTTTTCTGAACGCTTGCGCAATCTTCTTTCTCCTCGTAACACCGAGGAGCGGGTGGTTATGCGCCGGCGCCTGCTGGTCGGTGCCGATATCGCCATGACTTTCGCTGTTGTTGTGGCAATCGCCGTGGTGGCGAGTGTGCTGACCTCAAGTCGTGAGATGGAGATGTTGCCCAGTAGCTATAGCAGCGAATCCTCAGTGTTAGCCCCCGTGCTTTCCAACACGCTGGCGCGGGAGTCGGATATCGAGCATATGCGCAAACATCTCTTGCCGGGATATCGTTGCCCCCAGCATCCTGAAGTGATCTCCGATCAGCCTGGTAGCTGCGTAATTTGTGGTGAAAGCTATGTTTGGTTCGATGGCAACGAAGATTTGTATTTGACTAAGCAGGCAACGGTTGAGAGAGGGGCGCAGCGTATTAAGGATGTCATTATGCTGGGTAGTGGCTGGGTCGATCGCATTGCCGGGCCCAAAGAAGGCGGGACAGTTGCCAGGGGGCAGCTGTTAATGGAGGTGTTTTCCCCTGAACTGAAGCAGGAAGATCCCGGTGGTACTGGGATATTAAGGCTCTACTCGCCCGTGAGCGGAGTAGTGGAGCTGATTGGTGTTGATGAGGATAAGTTCATCGGCAGTGGTGCCACGGTCATGCAGATCCTCGATACAAACAGTATCTGGTTGAGTGTGGCGCTTGAAGATGACGAGCTTTCCCGGATTGGTGTTGGTCAGCGGGTCGAGACGGTGGGACTTGGTAGCGGCAATGGCCCTTGGATGGGGGAGGTCGGTGAAATCCAAACGCGCCGTGATGGTACTACCTATGCTTGGTTAAGGTTTGAAGAAGAGGCGGGAGAGCTATTAACCCAGGCCAATGTGAATGTCCGTATCCACGCTCGCACCATTAGTGCAGCATATACGCCCGGGTTTTAACGGGTGTGATTAGCGGTTGCGGTGCTCCTGTACAAAGGCAATGGCTTCTCTAACGGCTCGTGTCACTTTCTCATCAATAGACAGTTTTTCTTCATCTGTTAGGTAATAAACCAGATCAACGTGATGGCGGACATAGCGCACTGGTAGTCGATTTAGCGCTACGCAAGCCACATCCTCCACAAAATCCTGATCCTTGTTTAGCTTGTTTCCTTTGAGCTGCTTTCGTAACTCATTTGCCACCAAGTGTTCATAGTAGTTTTCAGCAGATTCAAAGCTCATTGGTGTGCTCCAAAAGTTAGGAAATTGTTAAGGTTTGGTGATTCGATACTAGTATCGACAGGCCTATAATTATTTATAGGCCAACATTTAGCTTATGGAAATGAATGGGCAGTCAATGCGTTTGACGATTGATCCTTTCCAGTGCTTCTTGAAAGGGCTAGGGTTAAGTGCAGGAGTGGTTGTCTACGCGATAAAAAATAGCTTTAAAAGATTACGCTTTTGATGCACTTGTATATTGTTATCATCCATATATGAATACATATGCTAAATGTAGTGTTATTGCATTGTTTGTCGGCAGCTTGTTGTCCGCATGCAGTGAGCAAGCTGAGCAAACCTCTCATGTAATGGCTGAATCAAATAAACCGATTGCTCAGCGTGTATCTGATCGTGAGCTATTGGAAAAAGGTGAAAACCTCTATAAGCGACATTGTGCTGTTTGCCATGGTCAGTTTGCTGATGGTGATCCTGGTTGGCGTCAACGTGATGCGGAAGGCTTTTTCCCTGCACCACCGTTAGATGGCAGTGGTCATGCCTGGCATCATTCGACTGATTGGTTGAGACAAATGATTCTACATGGCAGTGCGCCGGGGCAAGGAAAAATGCCTGCTTGGAATACGCAGCTTACTGAGCGGGATGCTGACGCGATTATTTTCTGGTTTCAGTCGTTATGGCCAGAAAAAGTGTATGCCACATGGTATGAAATGCAGCAGCGCTGAAACGGACGACACAGAATGAGTAAACTTAAATGAGTAATAACCAAGTAACCATTCATCTATCAATCGGCGGTATGAGTTGTGCCGGTTGTGTCTCAATGGTCGAACAGGCGCTGCAAGGTGTTGCTGGCGTGGAGAGTGCCGCGGTTAACTTTGCAGAGCACACGGCGGATGTAAACGGCAGTGTAAGTCCTGATGAGTTGATCAAGGCTGTCGTTGATGCTGGCTACGAAGCAGCGCTGTTGTCTGGAACGGATGAAGAGGCAGAAGAGAAGCAAGCGGATGAAATTCATGAATACCATCAGTTGTTGAAAAAGGCTGTGCTTGCGGGTGTTGTTGGGTTCCCTCTGATGGCGATGGGGTGGCTGGGTAAGATGCCCGCCCTGGTTGGAAGTGGTCGAACCTTTTGGATGTTTATTGGTGTGTTAAGCCTGTTTGTTATGGCTTACGCCGGTGGCCGTTTCTTTAAAGGCGCCTGGAAGTCCTTTAAAAATCACAACGCTAACATGGATACGCTCATCGCTTTGGGTACGGGATCTGCGTGGTTCTTTTCTATGTTGATTACGCTATGGCCCGGGCTAGTGCCTGAGCAAGCACGGCATGTCTACTTTGAAGCAGCCGTTATCATCATCGCGCTGATTAATTTAGGTTCCGCGTTGGAGATGCGTGCGCGAGGCAAAACCTCGGAGGCCATTAAGCGTTTAATTGGCTTGCAACCTAAGACAGCCCGTGTTGTGCGTAATGGGCAAGAGCAGGATGTGCCTATTGAAAAAGTCATGCTGAATGATACCTTGCGTGTGCGACCTGGTGAAAAAGTCGCAGTCGATGGCGTCATTATTGAAGGCCATTCCAGTATTGATGAATCCATGCTGACTGGCGAGCCCATGCCGGTAGAAAAAACGGTTGGTGATACTGTTGTCGGCGGGACGTTAAATACTTCGGGTAGTTTTTTATATCAGGCATCGCATATCGGTAAAGATACTGTGTTATCGCAAATTATTGCCATGGTGCGACAGGCGCAAAACAGCAAACCAGAGATTGGCCGTTTGGTTGATAAAGTTGCCGCAGTGTTTGTGCCGGTTGTCATGATCATTGCGGTACTCACCTTTATGGTGTGGTTTAACTTTGGCCCTGAGCCAAAGAGTTCCTATGTCTTGTTAACCACCATGACCGTTTTGATTATTGCCTGCCCGTGTGCACTTGGCCTAGCGACTCCAATTTCCATTATGGTTGGGGTTGGCAAAGCTGCTGAACATGGCGTGTTGATCCGTAATGGCGAGGCGCTACAGCAAGCTGGCAAGCTTACTACGATCGTGTTGGATAAAACAGGCACCGTGACGGAAGGCCGACCTGCCGTTGTTGGGAGTTATGTCTGCGATGACAAATATGATGTCTTGCAGCTGGCGGCCAGTTTGGAAGTTAGCTCTGAGCATCCTCTAGCCGCCGCTATCTTGCGGGCTAATGAAGAACGCAATCAATCAACAGCGGCTGTTGACGCGTTTGAAGCGATGAGTGGTTATGGCGTTAAAGGTATGGTTTCCGGGCAAATGGTTTTGCTTGGCAATCAAGCTTTGATGGTTGCTAACGATATAGATATTACGAGCGTTAAAGAGCAGATGCAGTCGTTCACCGCGCAAGGTGCTACTCCGGTTTTTGTCGCTGTGAATGGAGTGTTGGCAGGTTTGATTGCGATTGCTGATCCGGTCAAGGCTGATTCTCGCGAAGCGATAGCTCACTTGCATCGCATGGGGCTTAAAGTTGTGATGTTAACGGGTGATCATGCGGCAACGGCAAAGGCGGTTGCCGAGCAAACAGGGATTGATGATGTGATTGCCGAAGTCTTGCCTAAGGGTAAGGCGGGTAAAGTCGCTCAGTTACAGGCTCAAGGCGAAGTGGTTGCCATGGTGGGTGATGGAATTAACGATGCCCCTGCCTTGGCTCAGGCTGATATTGGTTTTGCTATTGGTTCTGGTACGGATGTGGCAATCGAAAGCGCGGATGTCACATTGATGCGCGGTTCTTTGTTTGGTGTGGCTGATGCCATTGAAATATCCCGCGCAACGATTCGCAATATCAAGCAAAACCTGTTTGGTGCATTTATTTATAACTCGTTAGGCATACCTGTTGCTGCAGGTATTTTGTTTCCGTTAACCGGTATGTTGTTAAATCCGGTGTTTGCGGGCGGAGCGATGGCGTTATCGTCTTTAACCGTTGTCAGCAATGCGAATCGCTTGCGGATGTTTAAACCGGAGCGCAACGTATGAGTATATTGATTAATGGATTGGCGTTGATGTTGATCGGTTTTGTCGTGTATTGGTTTTGGTTTGCTGGAAAGAAACCATAGCAGGGCATAACTGATTGAAGTAGAAGAAAAATATCAGCCTATTCTGACAAAATGGATTTGCCCCGGTTATAATGGCGAGCGAGAGAGGCGTAACGTCTATGGATCATACAATTATTAAAATAAAGTTGGTTGAATTCGGGGAGTTAGTGTAATGGCGGTTTCTTCCGGTCGCAGACCTGTCATGACGTTGTATTCTGGTGATATGTGCCCCTATAGCCATCGGGCACGTATTGTTTTGACAGAAAAAAATATTGCCGCAGATGTGATAGGCACTATTGATGGTGATCTGCCAGAAGACCTTCTGGAACTGAATCCATATAACTCACTGCCAACACTGGTTGATCGTGATCTAGTGTTGTATAGCTCCCGCATAATCATGGAATATCTGGATGAGCGTTATCCTCATCCGCCGTTGATGCCGGTTGATCCGGTGGCGCGTGCGCAAAGCCGTCTCTTTCTCTATCGTATCGAACGAGACTGGTACAGTCTGCTGGATGATATTACCGGCACAGATGCTGCCGCTGCAGACAAGTCGCGCAAAGTTCTTAAAGATAGCTTGGTTGCGGTATCTCCTATCTTTGATCAAAAGCCGTTTTTCATGAGCGACGAATTCAGCATGATTGATTGCAGTCTTGCCCCTATACTGTGGCGCTTGCCTATCTATGGTATTGAGCTACCCGCTCAGGCCAAGCCTTTAATTAAATATGCAGAGCGTGTTTTTTCTCGTGATGCTTTTCAGGCCAGCCTGAGTGACGCCGAGCGCACAATTCGTTTGTAAGGGCATTTGTTTTAAAGGATCTTTTGTTTTGATTTCATCTCGCCCCTATCTCATCCGTGCTATTTATGACTGGATAGTGGATAGCAATTTAACACCATACCTCCTGGTTAACGCCGAAGAAGAAAATGTTACCGTTCCTCAACAGTATATTCAGGACGGCAAAATCATTCTCAATATCAGCCCTTCAGCCGTTCGTGAGCTAGAACTGGGGAACGATTGGCTAATGTTCAGCGCTCGTTTTGCTGGACAATCTATGGAAGTTTCCTTCCCTCCTAAGGCAGTTTTGGCTATATATGCTAAAGAGAATGGAAGAGGAATGGTCTTTTCTGATGATGACGAGCCGGATGATGACGATCCAAATACCTTGCCGGATGGTGGGGATGAGCCGCCATTGCCACCGAAAGGCCGCCCCAGTTTACGCGTGGTTAAATAGGAGCTTATTATGATTAGGGTCATCTGCGGAGATATCACTAAACTCGACGTGGATGCCGTAGTCAATGCTGCTAACACGCAATTAGCCCCTGGAGGCGGTGTCGATGGTGCGATTCGTCGTGTTGGCGGCCATGAACTCAACGAAGCCATTTCTCGTTTAGGCAGTTGTCCTGTTGGTGAGGCGCGCCTCACCCTGGGGTTCCATCTGCCTGCCAGATATGTCATTCATACCGTTGCACCGATATGGCATGGCGGTGATGCCAGCGAGGCTGAATTGTTGGCGAGCTGTTATCGTTCCGTTTTTCGTATTGCAATGGATAACGATATGCGCAGTATCGCATTTCCCTGTTTAGGCACGGGGGCGTTTGGCTATCCCAAACAAGAGGCGGCCGAAATCGCTTTCGAGCAGATGGAGTCGTTTGAAAATCGTTTTGCTGAAATTATTGTCTGTTGCCATGAGCAAGAAGACGAAAAGATTTATCTTGAGCTTGCCAGTAACTCCCATTCAAATGCTCGCCGCTAAGGCGAATTAAGTTCTCGCATAGCAGTCAACTGCTTTTCTTTATCAGCCTTTATTTGTATAAGGTGCTGTCCTTGATGGTTCTCAATTCATTGATTTTATTGGTTAAAGCGTCTTTGTTTTCCTGAGGGTGTGTGCCACGCGATAGTGTTGCTTGTTCAGCACTATTTGTCAGTTGCTGTTGTGTGATTGTTTTTAGGGGGGAAGAAAAAAACAGTATGCAACGGAAGGCCACCTCAAGGGGGGAGGGGGAGGAGGGGGAGAAGCAGCCCTCCGTGCATACGTCTTAAAAGAGAGAGTTGACTATGTAATCAACTTGAAATCAATTATGCGCTATATTTCTCATAGATGATAATAGAAAATTTTTATCGTTCTTATAGTGTATTGTCTATGAAATTGCTGAAGGCAAAAAAATCCCAAGTCGGGGAGAGTTGGGAAAAAAACTGTGTGTATTGGGTATCTGCTTCGAGGGGGGGAGGAGGGGGGGATGAAGCAGACCCCATATACACACATTTAACGAGAGAGTTGACTATGCAATCAACATGGAAGTAATTATGCGATATTTTTCGTATAGATGATAATAGAAAGTTTTTATTGTTTCTATTGCTTTTTGTCTATATGTTGTCGCAAGATAAAAATGGCCGGGCGATACTGACTTTCTTTTCTTTGTGCTGGTTTTGTTGTTGAGGTTCGAAGAGAAAATATAGTGTGCAAGGGGGGGAATGTACTCCTAAGGGGGAGGAGAGGAGGGGGAAGGAACTACTCCCCTTGCACACTGATAACGTAAGCGTTGACTAGATAACCAACTTGTAGACAAGTATGCAGTATTTTTTGTATAGATGATAATAGAAAGTTTTTATTGTTTTTATAGACAAATATCTATTCATTGGTGAGGCTGAAACTGTATTAATATTTACGCTCTGTACGAGACGTCTCTTCTATCAAACAGGATTGATTGGGATTTTTCTGAGTTTTGCTTGAGAGAATAAAAAATCGTGTGTGCGGGGTTCCCACCTTAAAGGGGGGAGGAGGGGGGGGAGGCAGGCCCCGCACACACGTTTAAAACGAGAGAGTTGACTATGTCTTCAACTTGAGTGAGATTATAATTACGCACTTATATAAATAAAAATAGAAAGTTTTTATATTTTCTATAGATATATATCTATTTTAATGGGGTTTAAAGGGAGTTTTTCATGATCAAAATTCGCAATGCGACGTTTAGGCAGCTTCAAGTATTTGAATCTATTGCTAGAAACGGTTCATTTACGGAAGCGGCAGAGGAACTCCATCTCACCCAGCCAACGCTTTCTATGCAGGTAAAAAAGCTAACTTCTATAGTTGGTATGCCTTTGTATGAACAGGTTGGTAAGCGTATTTCGCTTACGGAAGTAGGAAGAGAACTGTTGAAAACCTGTAAATCTGTATTTGAGTCGCTGGATGAGTTTCAAATGACGGTTTCAGATTTAAAGGGCGTTAAGAAAGGAACCCTAAGGATCTCGGGTGTAACAACTGCAGAATATTTTGCCCCGCGTATCTTGGGGGACTTTTGTAAAAAATACCCCGGTATACAGGTGACGCTGGAGGTAACCAATCGTAGCCGAGTATTGGAGCGGCTTGAAGATAATCTTGACGATGTTTATATCGTTGGTCAGGCACCGACGGGGCCTGGTATTCACACCATTCCATTCTTGAACAATCCATTGGTTATTTTGGCATCGCCCAACCATCCGTTAGCGGGTGAGAAAAACATTCCGGTAGATGCATTGCTGGGAGATAACTTTATTATGCGCGAGCCCGGCTGTGGTACTTACCTAACGATGAATAACATGGTGAAAGAGCGTGGTGTTAAATTCAAAAGTCGTATGGCGTTGGGTAGTAACGAAGCGATTAAGCAGGCTGTTATCGGTGAGCTAGGCATCTCTATGTTATCCATTTATGCGTTGGTGCATGAAATCAATAGTGGCGAGTTGGTTGTGCTGGATGTTGAGGGGTTTCCCGTGGATGATGAATGGTTTCTCTGCTATCCGGAAGGAAAGCAACCATCTGTTGTTGCACAGGTGTTTTCAGAATATATGCTGAACGAGGGGCGTGAGCTGACCTTGTCTTCTCTGCCGCCGGATTGGTGTCAAAAAGAGTCGAATAAATAAAACGGAAGTGTTGATATGCGTTGTTTAATGATGGCGAGTTGCTGTTGATAATACTCGCCTTGCAGTCCGCCTAGCTGTTTATCAAACTCCTCTTGCGAAATACCTTCTTTCAAGTTGCGGGTGTTTGGGAAAAAGGTGTCTTCATTGATCAGTTGCGCTGCATGTTGTTGAAAAAAGTAGGCGTGTTGGGGAGAGGTCGCTCTTGCTGTGAACTGAATGCCTACCTGATCTGCAGCAAGATCGACAAAGCTAAAACCACTCCCCCCTCTTAATGAGTCTTGAAGTTCTTTTAATTCGCCGACAGAAAAACTGATATCACTGTCTGAAATGAGTTTGAACGCGGCTGAATAGAGAAAGTGAAGGCTTAAGTCTTTTCTGTTTTGCAGGGTGGTGTTCATCATTTTGGGTTGGCATTGTTTGAGCTTCCCTTTGTCGATGGCATTTACAAAAATATTAAATCGTTCATTTCCAAAGTAGATGACTAACGCGTATATCGCCGCTTTGTTATGTGCGTGCATATTCTCTTTATTGCTACGTACGGCCGTTTCCTGAAAGAGTTTGGATAGGTAGTAGCTGAGTGCTGTTGCCTTGGGGGTTGCAAGGTTACACAAGTGTTCGTAATAGATACTTACTAACGCGGGTTCTGCGGGTAATGTAATGTTTGAGCCCAAGCTATTGGCACGACTGATTAGTTGTGTGACTTTCTCTGTAATATTTCTTGGTGGTTGGTAACCAATGTGTACGTGGTTTGGGTTGATCCGGGTGAAGGTGATCGTGTCAAACACTTCATCGCCTAATTGTGTGTCTGAAAAATAGTTTAGTAGTGTTCGGATAACCCAAAGTGAAACATCGCTGGGTAGTGTTAAATCGCCCAGTTGAATATGTTCAATCGCAAAGCCCTCTTTGGTGGAGGGTATATGAATCTCCAAGTTAATAAAATTGCCAAAAATTGTGTTAGGTATTTTCCGTGAAATCTCCAGCAGCAGTTTCTGATCTTTGATGCTGGCATTGGCCGAGAGCTTTGTTGTGCCGCGACTCACAAAATTCAGAATGGCATCGAGATCTGCTTGATAAAAAACAACTGAGGTTTTTCTGCTTTGATTGAGTCCGTATTCAAGACGGACGGCCAAACGCTTTATGCGGGCTGCATCTTGGGTGTTGAATTGGCGCTTGTTTTGAACGGTGGGGGTGTCGCTAATGACACTTGCCGCAATAAAGAATGCAAGTGCCATCAGCAGTGCCGGAGTGGCAATAAAGACAAGAAGAACAGTTTTCTTAATGCGGGAC
>JBNKYV010000255.1:0-7685 GCA_050301075.1 Gammaproteobacteria bacterium | reverse complement strand
CGACCTCCTTACCGAATTTGGAAAAATCGCTAATTTAGTTCCCTGTTCTCCTCACCTAAAGTGGCGAGTTCTTAAACTCTCTTGTTAGGCTATCTTGAAAAAACCCAACTTTGTACATACACTGTACATATGATTAGTTTTGAGTGGGATAAGGCGAAAGCCGCATCAAACAAGAAAAAGCATGGGGTAAGCTTTGAAGAGGCCAAGTCTGTGTTTTTCGACGAATTTGCACTCCAGTTTTATGATTCTGACAGCTCCGATCTCGAGGAAGATCGCTTCCTGATGCTTGGTCAAAGTTCGGAAGCGAGGGTTATCATTGTTTGTCATTGTGAAAGAAATAAGGGGAATACCATCAGAATCATCAGTGCCCGAAAAGCAACTAAGAACGAACGCAAGTTCTATGAAGGTGGTGAATGATGAAAAAAGAATATGACTTGTCAAAAATGAAGTCTAGGAAAAACCCTTATGCTTCAAAGCTCAAGAAATCAGTCACAATGAGGTTAAGTGAAGACGTAATCACTTACTTCAAAGATATGGCTGAAGAGTCAGGGGTTCCATATCAAAGTCTTATCAACCTATATTTGAGAGACTGTATTGCCCAGCATCGAAAAGTAGATATCACTTGGCATAAACAGACCTGACACTGGCGGTTGAGAGGAACATACCTCCGCGGTGTTGAGCGAGGAACGCAGGGGACCGGATTAGCGTTTTTTGCTAATCCGGCAAGTCAGCCGGGCGGCCTTCTTTTTGGGTACTTTTTCTTGGCCGCGCAAGAAAAAGTACCTCGTCCGCGGTACGAGAACCGCATCCAAAACAATCCACCGCACCAGCGATTCCTCCCCAAACCCTCCCCCACTTATGCCAAAATACCCCCACCTAAAGATCGACCATTCTATATATAGATAAGCAATGAGCAGCAACGACAGCAGCAAACAACGCGATCCGTTCACCCCTTACGTACCGGACAAGCCGGGCCGCAGTACCACCTGGGCACGCCTTTACGGCAGCAGCTTTGGCATGGTGTTGAGCCAGGGCGCGCGCCAGCACGACGGGCCGATGGTGGTGATTACCGCGGATAACCTGATGGCCAATCGCCTGGAATATGAGCTGCGCTTTTTCCTGGCGAACGATGACAGCCTGCCAGTGCACCACTTTCCGGATTGGGAGACGCTGCCCTACGATATCTTCTCGCCACACCAGGACATCACCTCGCAACGTCTGGAAGCGCTCTATCACCTGCCGACGCTGAAGAAGGGCATTTTGATCATCCCTGCCTCCACAGCCATGCATCGTCTGGCACCTAAGAACTACATCGAGGCACACAGCCTAATGCTGGATGTGGGTGAGACGCTGAATATCGACGAGCTGCGCATGCGACTGGAGCGCAACGGCTATCGCTGCGTATCTCAGGTCATTGAGCACGGTGAGTTTGCGGTACGCGGCTCGCTGGTCGACCTCTACCCCATGGGTAGCAAAACGCCCTACCGTATCGATCTGTTCGATGACGAGATCGAAACCATTCGCACCTTTGATCCGGAAACCCAGATTTCGGCTGAAAGTGTTGAGAACATCCGCCTTTTGCCGGCACGCGAGTTTCCGCTCACTAAGGAGGCGATTACTACTTTCCGCCAGAACTACCGCAGTGAGTTTGAGGGCGATCCTGCCAAGTCTGTCATATATAAAGATGTGACTGATGGCAACGCATCACCCGGCATCGAGTATTACCTGCCGCTGTTTTTTGATGAAACTGCCACGCTGTTCGACTACCTGCCGGATAACGCCGTTATCGTTTTGGAAAAAGGGATAGACGCAGCCGCCAAACAGTTCTGGGAAGAGGTTGGCGAGCGCTATGAGCAACGCCGTTACGACAATCAACGCCCGATCCTCTCGCCTGAGCGTGCATTCCTTAAACACACCGAACTGCTACAGGGCTTTAACTGCTTTCCGCGCATCGACTGTCACCACTTTGATGTGGAAGATGGCCAAGGGGTGCACAACTTCGCCACCCGCACTGCGCCAGTGTTAACGATTAACTCGCGCGCGCCGGAGCCTTTAGCGCCTTTGAAACAGTTTCTCGGCGACTTCAAAGGCCGCGTGCTGTTTGCAGCGGAAACCAGCGGCCGACGCGAAACCTTATTAGAGCTACTCAAGCGCGACAATATTCATCCACGCCAATACAGCGACTGGCTAAGCTTTTTAGACGACGACGCGCGCATCGGTATCACTGTTGCCGCACTGGAAAAAGGTTTGATGTTTGATGACATTGTCGTCATCAGTGAACCGCAACTGTTCGGCGAACAGGTCATGCAGCGCCGTCGCCGCAAGACCACCAAACGCGATAGCGATTCAGTTGTACGCAGCCTTACCGAATTAATGCCGGGCAGCCCGGTGGTGCATGAAGACCACGGTGTAGGCCGCTACCTCGGCCTGCAAACGCTGGACTTGAACGGCATGGCGCAGGAGTTCCTCACCCTCGAATACCACGGTGGCGACAAACTCTATGTGCCGGTTTCGTCTCTGCATTTGATCAGCCGCTACACCGGCACCACGCCAGATAACGCACCGCTACATAAACTCGGTTCTGAAGTATGGAGTGTTGCCAAACGCAGAGCGGCAGAAAAAGCGCGCGATGTGGCAGCGGAACTGTTGGACATCTACGCCCGCCGTGCAGCGCGTAGAGGCCACGCCTATGCAGAGCCGGATGATCAATACCGCGCATTTGCATCCTCTTTCGCCTTTGAAGAGACACCCGATCAAGAGGCCGCCATCCACGCGGTATTGCAAGACATGATCAGCGATCAGCCGATGGATCGCCTTGTCTGTGGTGATGTAGGCTTTGGTAAAACCGAAGTGGCCATGCGTGCAGCCTTTATGGCCGTGCATGGTGGCAAACAGGTGGCGGTACTGGTGCCCACCACCCTGCTCGCCCAGCAGCATTATGAAAACTTTCGTGACCGTTTTGCCGACTGGCCAGTACGCATCGAAGTGCTGTCGCGCTTCCGTTCCAAGAAAGAGCAGGATACCGTGGTGGCTGATCTGGCCAACGGCAAAGTGGATATCATCATTGGCACGCACAAGCTGCTGCAAAGTTCAGTGAAGTTTACCCAGCTGGGCTTGGTGATTCTCGACGAAGAGCATCGCTTTGGCGTGCGCCAGAAAGAGCGCCTTAAATCGCTACGTGCCGAGGTGGATATCCTCACCCTGACTGCCACGCCTATTCCACGTACATTGAATATGGCGCTGTCGGATATGCGTGACCTTTCCATCATCGCCACTGCGCCATCGAAGCGTCTGGCCATCAAGACCTTCGTGCGCGAATGGGATAACAACCTGATTCGCGAGGCCTGCCTGCGTGAGATCAAACGCGGTGGTCAGGTCTATGTGCTGCACAATGAAGTCGACACCATTGATAAGAAAGCACGCGAGCTGGAAGAGCTGATCCCAGAAGCACGCGTCACCGTCGCCCACGGCCAGATGCGCGAGCGCGAACTGGAACGGGTGATGAGCGACTTCTATCACCAACGCTTTAACGTGTTGGTCTGTACCACCATTATCGAAACCGGTATCGACGTACCGACTGCCAACACCATCATCATGAACCGTGCAGACAAACTTGGCCTGGCGCAGCTGTATCAGTTGCGTGGTCGTGTCGGCCGTTCCTATCACCAAGCCTATGCCTATTTGATTACACCCACCAAACGCAGCATGACGGCAGATGCGGTGAAGCGTATGGAAGCCATCGAATCGCTGGAAGGTCTGGGTGCTGGTTTTACTCTGGCACAGCATGACCTTGAGATTCGTGGTGCCGGTGAACTGTTGGGTGACGAGCAGTCCGGCCAGATCCAGGAGGTTGGTTTTGGCATGTACAGCGAACTGCTGGAGCGCGCCGTCAAAGCACTTAAATCCGGCAAGGTGCCAAATCTGGATCAACCTTTGGAGCAACACGCCGAGGTGGATCTGAAGATCCCTGCACTGATACCAGAAGATTACCTGCCAGACGTACACTCACGTTTGGTGATGTACAAACGCATCGCCAACGCGGCAGACACCGAAGAGCTGCGCGAACTGCAAGTAGAGATGATCGACCGTTTTGGCCTGTTGCCAGATCAGGTGAAGAACCTCATCGCCGTGACAGAGTTGAAACTTAAAGCTGAGCCGATGGGCATCAAGAAGATCGAAGGCGGCCCCGGTGGCGGCCGTTTGATCTTTACCAAAGAGCCCAAGATCGATCCGATGAAGATCATCGACCTGATTCAAAAGCAGAGCCGAATTTTCAAACTGGATGGGCAGGAGAAGCTGCGCTTTAGTATTCCGATGGAAGCACCAGAGGATCGCCTGCAAACCATTAGCGGATTACTGGACGAGCTGGCCGCATGAAGATAGATGTAATACGTGCGGACTACAACAACGCACAACATGCAGATGCCATCGTAACCCTGCTCAATGCTTATGCCAGTGATCCCATGGGTGGTGGTGCACCGTTATGTGAGTTTGCTCAAGCAAATGTGGTGAATGGTTTGCAGCAACACCCCACCAGCATTACCCTGCTCGCCTATGTTGATGATGAAGCAGTGGGCGTCATCAACGCCTTTGAAGGTTTCTCTACCTTCAAAGGCAAGCCACTGATCAACATTCACGACATCGCCGTGCTGCCCGAATACCGCGGCAATGGCATTGCCAAACAGTTACTGCAAACACTGGAAGATATCGCCGCAGAAAAAGGCTGCTGCAAACTGACACTGGAAGTGTTGGAAGGTAACAGCACCGCACAACGTGTCTATACCGCCTTCGGGTTTGGCGGTTACGAGCTGGACCCTAAAGCGGGTAAAGCGCTGTTTTGGGAAAAGAATCTTTAACCCAGCCTCTACGCCCCACACTTAATCACGCACACTTTATAGGTATTATTTATATTTTAGCCGCCTCTTATACTGGCCGATACCTATTTATAGCGATGGTGACCATAAAGACGTCACTCCCTTATTCAACAAGCTCAGGAAGTGTTGCTAATAAATATGTAGTGATATGGCAAACTTATATCTGGCAAGGCAACCTATCTATGATGCGGACCTTAAGGTATTCGCATACGAACTCCTTTATCGCGCGACTGAAGAGAACCAGGCTCCCAGCGATCTAGGTGATGAAGCAACCTATACCGTTCTGGTAAATGCCTTAACCGAAATCGGGCTGGATGCACTGGTGGGGCAACACTATGCCTTTATCAATTTCACACGTGCCTTTATTGTTGGTCATAACCCGCTTCCCTTTACCGGCGGCAATGTTGTCATTGAAGTGCTGGAAGATGTGCCGGCAGATCAGGAAGTCATTGAAGGCACTATGCGCCTTTCAAAACTGGGGCACAAAATTGCCTTAGATGATTTTGTTTACAACGAAGAGATGCATCGACTACTGCAACAAACCGACATTGTTAAGCTGGATGTAACGCAACTCAGTTACGAAGAGATCAAAGAACACATCGAAATCATACGCAACTACGGCGTAAAACTGTTAGCAGAAAAAGTAGAAACGCAAGAAGACTTCGAACGCTATCGCGAATTAGGTTTTAACTACTTTCAAGGCTTTTTCTTCTGCAAGCCCAAGATGGTTTCGCAAAAGCGCGTGCCCATGAATCAACTGGCATTAACCCAGTTGTTGGCCAAACTGAACGAACCCGATGTTGGTGTTGAGGAGCTGGAGAAAATCATCGGCACCGATGTGGCGCTGAGCTATAAGCTGTTCCGTTACGTCAATTCAGCCTTTTTTAGCCTGCCATCTAAAATGGAATCGTTGCGTCAGGTAATCGTTTATCTTGGTCTCAAGACAATCAAACAGTGGGCGATTGTTTTAACCCTCAGCAAAATTGAAGATAAACCCAACGAACTGTTAGTCACGGCGCTGGTAAGGGCAAAAATGTGTGAACAGCTTTCACACATACACCAAACGGGACAACAAAATGCAATGTTCATCGTTGGCCTGTTCTCGCTGTTAGATGCCCTGCTTGATATGCCGATGGAAGAGATTCTGGAAAAACTGCATCTCACCGATCAGATCAAACAGGCCATTCTGACTCACGAGGGCAAATATGGTGAAATACTTAGCCGTGTCATTGCCTATGAGCAAGCGCGCTGGGATGAGGTCGCCTGCTTTGATGACTCTGAAGACGACTGCCCCATTCAGCAATCCTATCTAAATGCCATTTCCTGGGCACAGCAAGCCATACACGGCATACAAGACGAATAAAATTTCATCTCCGACACTTTGCTTGTCAACCAATCCAGAACTGGCGCGTTAATTACCTTATTCACGCCCACTCTGGAGAAGACAAATGAAAAAACTAGCCCTATTCACCGCTCTAGCAGTTGCCGCTCTCGGCACCAACTTCGCTTACGCTGGCAGCCCCGCCTCGCACAACAAACATGCCCACAGCCATGCAGTTAAAGCCCAGCAGACCAAACGTGTCCAGCTTCAATCAGTCACTGGCCCTCATCACGATGGCATGCTGCTACAGGCTCGAAAAGACTCTAAACCCAAAATGGAACCTGCCATGGGGGCCGATTTCTCTAAAGTGCGGGCGTTTGGCGGGAAGACGTAGGAGACTAATTAGCCGTAAAAACCGCTCACACCGAAAACGGCGTTAGCGGTTATAAATACAACATAATCAAATAGTTAATCAGTAAAAAATATTATTCACAAAAAACTCACACGCCCCTCCTAAGCTTTACATAACAAAAGAAACACGCTGTAGGAGAGAGAAAATGAAAAGAATAATATTTATCGTATTTATTGCACTGCTGGCATCGACATCCGTTTCGGCATATGCGCAGGAGTTTTCCCAAGAGATTGTGCAAGTCTCAAATATTGATGAGATTGATCGCGAGATGGTCGAACTGCTGACTTTAAACCCTGCCCAGGCGGTTGCCTATTCCAAAATCATGCAGCACCAGCGCCAAGCCTTTCTCGCTTTGCAAGCAGATCAATGGCAGGCACAGCTGGCGCTATATGAAGAGACCATCGAGATACTTAAAACCGTTTTAAATGAACATCAACACACCCAATTTATCACTGTGCTGGGCTGCTTGATCGAGGAGACACATAGCCCGGAGTATCTGGCGTTGGAGTAATGGTATCGCCCCGGCTTCGATAGCTGGGGCATCCATTGCTCTAACTCAGCTAAAGAAAAAAGCGGCCGATAAATCTCGAAGATAAAGCCATTTTTATACTGAGTATATGTCCAACCTCTATCTAGCCAGACAGCCAATTTACGATACGCAACTCAAGGTCTATGCCTATGAGTTACTGTATCGTTCAAACGAAGAGAATCAGGCACCTGCCGGGCTGGGAGATGAGGCCACCTATTCTGTTCTAATAAACGCACTCACGGAGATAGGCTTAAAAAATCTAGTGGGTGAGAACTATGCCTTCATTAACTTCACACGTGCGTTTATCGTAGGCGATTCGCCCCTGCCCTTTACCGGTGGCAATGTCGTTATTGAAGTGCTGGAAGATATTCCACCCGACGCAGATGTGATCAACGGCGTTGTTCGTTTAGCCGAGGAAGGCCACATCATCGCACTGGATGACTTTGTCTATAACCAAAGCATGGACACTCTCATCAAACACGCGCACATCATTAAGATAGATGTTGCCCAGCTGGATGAAGAAACCATCAAACAGCATGTAGATACCTT
>JBNKYV010000254.1:0-7705 GCA_050301075.1 Gammaproteobacteria bacterium | reverse complement strand
TCACACCCGGATGCAAACATCATCACACGTGCTATTGGTGCCGATGACCGCCTGTTTGTTGATATCAACGTAGATGAAGTCAAAGATGGCGACACTTATATGATCTGCAGCGATGGTTTATCAAAACACCTTAAAGACGATGAGATTGAAGCAAACCTAAACCAAGGCAGCGCAATCGATATGTGCACTCAGCTGATCAACATGACACTTGAAAGAGGCGCAACGGATAACGTTACTGTCTCAGTCATTAAAGTGCGCAAGAAATAACCTGAGGTCAATCCATGTTTGCAGATCTACTTAAGCAATTCAGTCAGGGCAAGATCACTTATGAAGAGATCAGAGAGGCGCTTAGCAGCACACTTACCTCTTCACCTGAGCTGCACGCCAATGTCATGGCTCTATTAAGTAAAGATCAGGTCAAACAGCTATTAACCGCCGCGCAGCATCAAGAGTTAATGGGGATTGTTTACGAGATCACCCAAAGCGGCAACGATGGCAAGACTGTATTCAATAATGATGCCACGGTGATTAGCACACCCAATACTGACGCCCCGACCGAACTGAATGTTGCATCTGATACACCACCGCCCCAACCAGCACAATCGGCCAAAACAGAAAACGTTTTCTCTGAACTCGATGAAACACAGCTCGCCACAACACAAGTGGCAGCAACCAGTATCCCAACCCAACAAACATCACCACAACAAAACCCAGACCTACTCAAACCCGGCGATACCATCAAAGGACGCTTTGTTCTTGAGCAACTGATTGGCCAAGGTGGTATGGGGGTTGTGTTTAAGGCTCGTGATCTGCGTAAAGAAGAGGCGATGGATCGTAACCCCTATGTGGCCATCAAGGTCTTGGGTGAGGCCTTTAAAGATCACCCGCAAGCTCTGATTGCATTGCAACGTGAATCACGCAAAGCACAAACCCTCGCTCACCCCAACATCGTAACGGTGTTCGACTTCGACCGTGATGGCGATATCGTTTACATGACCATGGAGTACCTTGAGGGTGAACCACTTGATCAAATGATCAAGAAAAACTACCCCAACCCATTCGATAAAGAGCAGGCACTGCACATTATCGAAGGCATCTGTAATGGTCTGGCTTATGCGCATAGCCACAACATTATTCACTCGGATTTAAAGCCGGGTAATGTTTATGTAACCAAAGCCAACACCGTTAAAGTCTTTGACTTCGGTATCGCCCGAGCAATGAAAAAGCACGAAGGCGACAAACTTGTAGATGAACTCAGTGGTGAAACCACTATGTTTGATGCGGGCGACCTGGGTGGACTCACCCCCGCATACGCAAGTTACGAGATGCTTACGGGTGACGAGCCTGACCTACGTGACGATATTTACGCATTAGCGTGCATCTCTTACGAATTGCTTGCTGGAAAACACCCGTTCAACAAAATCCCCGCCAATCAGGCAAAAAAACGTAATCTCACGCCACCGCCCGTTGGCTATTTAACGCGCAGACAACAACGTGCGCTGGAGCAAGGGGTTAGTTTTGATCGTAACAGCCGTTCGCCGAGCGTTGAAAAATATCAAGATGACCTGTGCGGCAAACATAAAATATCTAAAGGCATTATCGCCCTATCCGTAGCCGCTTCACTTGCCGTAGTCGGTGGTGCAACGATTCCCATCATGAACTATCTCGATGATCAGGAGATTGAGCGTATTGTTAGCCAGTTAAACAGCGGTGAGGAACAACGAATACTCACTACCCTGGCAACGATACAAACACTGGATGCAAATATTCGTAGCGGAGCACTGCAAGGCGGCAAAGATGCCGTAATCAAATACTACGAAGAAAAAGTAGATCGCGAAACTGATACCGACAAAGGCAAATACAACTTCGCGATGGCGGGACGCCTGTTGGATGAAGCAAAGATGCTTTACCCAGACTCTGCACAACTGGAAGCGGTTATCTCACGCATAAACAATCGTAAGAATAGCCTGCTTAATGATATTACCAACCGATTTAACAAACATATCGAGTCAGAGAATCTCATAGCAAAAGCGACTACGGATGATCTAATGGATACGCTCGCTGAAGCTGCGTTGATCGATAAAGATCACCCACTGCTGACAGATCCGCGAATTGCCATTGCGTATACCCAAGCCGCTCAAAAAGCTGCGCAAAGCAACAATCTGCGTTATGCCGAACAGCTGGTAGCAACAGGTCTTGCTCTACTCCCAGAAGATGTCAGTCTGATCAATATGCAGGATGCGATTGAAGCCGCCAAGGCAGATACCGGCGACAGTGCCAGCCAACTCGCCATGCTACAACGCTCGTTGGAACGCTCTATTCCGCCGGAACAACGCAAACAAACGATTATTGAGATGCTGAATGCTCCGTTTAGTAATCGCCAATGGAGCACCACGCTGACAGTCCAATTCAATCTGTTAAAAGAGGCATTAGGCGAAAAAGATCCGTGGGTTGTTGAGCATACGGATATGATCCGTGATATCTATATTGCACAGGCTAAGGAGATGCGCCTGGCGGCACGTTACAGCCAAGCAACCAATGTCATTCAATCTGCCAAATCTGTCGTACCCCCCACATCTGAGTTGCTAAGCGAAGAGAAACGTATACTGGCCGCCAAAACAGAATACGAAAACGAACAAAAACAAAAAGCAGAACTGGCCCGCATAGAGGGTGCAAAACAAACGCTACTCACACAGGCTAAGGCAAATGATGTTAAAGGCGCTAAAGAAAGCTTAAACAAGCTTAGAAAAACGCTTTCCTCGAAAGATCCATTCCTATTGGATGATGCGCCTATTGCTATCGGTAATGCGTACCTGAGATTGGCACAGACCTCGGCACGTCGCGGTGACTACGCTTCTGCTGTCGATTTAGTTCAGGCCGGACTTGAAATAGCCCCCTCTCACAACACCCTACAGAAGGCGCTGGAAAGCTATCAGGCCAAAGCACCAAAAACAAAAACGGCTACCGCACAAAGCGCACCGGGTGATCCCTGCCAAAGCAAATTTGCTGGCCATGGCAAACGCTCTCGCGCCACCTGTAGCGATACTCTCGGTAGCAACAAAGGTCCAACGATGGTGGTCATCCCAGCAGGGTCAGCCATCGAGAAACCTTTTGCCATTGGCAAATACGAAATCTCTGTTGCCGATTACAATCTATATTGCGCGGCCAGCAAGGCTTGCACAAAACGTGCAGGTGATACCACATTACCGCTGACACAAATCAGCGTAAATGATGCCAAGGCATACGCACAGTGGCTAACAACAATGTCCGGCTATACATACCGCCTACCAACAGAATCTGAGTGGCTACATGCGTCTAATGCAGAGGGTGTGCAACCGGAAAAAGACTTTAACTGCCAGCTCTATCTCGGTGGTAATCTACTCAAAGGTCAGGCGTTGCTTAATACGCATTCAGGAAAAAGTAATGGCTGGGGTGTCACCAACTATATTGGTAATGCGCAGGAGTGGGTTATCAACGCCTCTGGCAGCACCAAAGTGCGCGGCGGTGCATACACTGATGCCCTTTCTAGCTGTGACATCACACTGGTACGCAACCACTCAGGTACCGCTGACGGCATCACCGGTTTTCGCCTGGTACGTGAACTCAAGGTAGGTTCATAATGATTCAACAGATACAGCAACAAATCAGTAATCTGAATAGAGCATATTTCGAAGGCAGCCTAAGTTACGGTGACTACAAAAAAACACGCGGACTAATGCTGGATGGGTTGTTTGATGACGTGACAGTCACAGAAGAAAATGCCCCTGCCACAGTGCCTATGCAGAGTAAATCAGCACCCGCGACATCACATGCAGCCACATCAGGCAAAAGCAAAAACGCATCCAATAGCACGATCTATGTCGCCATTGGCGTACTGGTTATTGCTGTCGTTATCGCGGTCGCATTTTTACTCACAGGTAACGATAAACAGACATCTGCACCAACAACAGCTGCAAACCAAGCTTACACACAACCTAATATCGAATCGCTTGTAAAAGAGAGCCTTAACTCCGCCCAATGGACCCCTGCCCGTATCGACCAAATCACATCGATGTGGCAAAACCTTTCCACCGTTGAAAAGAGCAAGGCACAATCAAGTCGTTGGCATGCACAACTCAATGATGCATTGACCAACTTGGCGAATGAACAAAAAGCATTAATCGATTTAGGCAACCAAAACGCCATCGCTTTTGAAGCAAAAATCACACAACTGCAACATGCGATAAATCAATAAAAGTCACCACTTATGGCAACCATTAATATCTCAACGCAGTTCGGTATAACAACTCCAGAGCGTTCAGGAGAAAAAGCGGCTCCACAATCTGGAGCGATGAATATTCTCTTTATTGGCGATATGGGGTGCCAACAGACTAAGCCAAAAGCAATTGAAATTGATCGAGATAACTTTGAAGAGGTAATGGCACAACTCGGGGTTCAGTTCACTATCCAACTTCCCAACTCAAAAACACTGGATATTTCAATCAAAGAGCTGGAAGACTTCCAACCAGATGCCCTCTATGATTCGCTGGAACTGTTTCAGCGTTTAAAACAACTGCGCCGCCAACTGAACAACCCTAACTCATTTGAAACAGCGGCTGAACAGATCCGCGGTTGGCTTATAGAGGAGCCCACTATTTCACCTTCAGAGCCGCAAGACACCAGCGTTGAGAATAATGCCTCCCTGTTGGATAACGTGCTTAACGCCACACCTGATAGCAGATCACAAAGCAGTGGCTCACTGGTCGATCAGCTGATAAAAGAGGTTGTGCGTCCTTACATCATCGCAGCAGAAGATCCAAATAAGGAGCAGTACATTAACGCCGTAGATGAAGCCATTAGTGCTCAGATGAAAGCCATTCTGCACGCACCGCGTTTCCAGCAAGTAGAATCCGCCTGGCGGGATCTCTATTTCCTCATTCGCAAATTAGAGACAGGAAGAAAACTAAAACTATATCTAGCCCACTCAACAATGGAAGCCGCACCCGAGACAATTTTGTCTATCACAAAATCCAATCCTGATCGCGTATGGACACTGATACTTGGCCACTACACATATTCACCATCCATTAATGCGATAGAACAAATCGCTAAGACAGGCGAAGCGGTTAACGCCCCAGTCATTGCTGCGGCATCCACAGAATTTATTGGTATTGACTCATTTCAAAACAATGAAGATTCGGATGAATGGCCTGGCATAACAGATAGTGATTTTAGAAATACCTGGAACGAGTTTCGCTCATCGCCCAGTGCTCACTATCTCTCCCTTACTCTGCCCCGCTACATTTGTCGCTACCCTTACGGCAAACAAGGCACGCCAGTTGAGAGCTTTGCCTTTGAAGAGATGGATGGCATTCCCAATCACGAACACTATCTATGGGGTAACGGTGCCACATTGGTCGTATACATGATTACAGAGTCCTATATACGAAACGGCTGGCACTTTAACCCCAATGAGCAAAATCGCACCGGTGGTTTACCCACGCACACCTATTCAGATGAAGACGACGAGCGTGTAATAAAACCCTGCGCTGAAATTAATCTTACCAGCCAAGGAGCTGATTTATTGCGAGAGCTGGGGCTAATACCTCTGTTTTCTGTACGGAATAAAGACACTATTCAGATCGGCAAATTAAGCTCTGTCGCAACTCAATCAACGCTAAATACTCGCTGGAGTTAGAAGTTCTCTTCCAAGCAGATATGAAACAATCCAAAACCTCATTACTTAAAAAGAAAGAAAAAGCAATTCAACTCCTCAATCAAGGTCGCTTGCAAGAAGCAAAACCCTTGTTCCAGGAGATCTGCCGCAAAGAGACCAATGATCTCGGCGCCTGGATGGAATTAGGCGTTATCAATGGTCAACTAGGTGATTTTGAAGCGTCCGCGAACTGTTTTGCGCATGTGGTCAGCAAAAACCCGCAAGTACCAGAGGCCTGGTTTAACTTGGGTAATGCACACAAAGCATTGGATCGTTTTAAAGAGGCCGAACAGTGTTTTAACAAGGCTTTAGCGCTTAACCCCAACTGGATACAAGTGCTTAATAACCTAGGCAATCTCCATAAACACCTCGGGCGTTATGAGAATGCCGCTGAATGTTACAAACGAGCAATTCAAATTGAGCCGCGCTATCTAAACGCCCAACTTAATTACAGCAATCTGATGCAAATAATGGGATTCTATCCAGAAGCGATCGAGGGTTACAAAACCATTCTCAACCTGCAACCGCAACACGAACCAACACTACTCAGCCTATGTAATGCCTATATCATGACAAATCGCCTGAATGAGGCAATGGAGTGTTGTAATAAAGGACTACAGGCAAACAGCCATTCAATCGACCTTATTAACCGCAAGGCAAAAGTACTTGAACTTCAAGGTGACAAACAAGCGGCTTATGACTTAATTGAGCCTCTACTGAAAACACATGGAAACGAGATACAAATTGCCCAGGCATTTTCAGCTGTCTGCAAATTGCAAAATCGTTGTGACGAAGCCATCTCTCTGCTAAAAAATATCGATGAGACTAATCAGAGCCTGAATTCTGAACAGCGCTCGGAGATCAACTTCACTGTTGGCGAACTATTAGATAGAGACAAGAGGTACGACGAGGCATTCAAACACTATGCTTTAGGTAATCAGCTTAAGTGTCGACCATATAACTCCAAAGAGCATGAGAAGTTTGTCGATGACAGTATCAATGTATTTACGTCAGACAGCTATGCCAATCTCCCCTCTTCAACTATCGATACACACCGCCCTATTTTTATCGTTGGTATGCCACGTTCAGGGACCACACTTGTAGAGCAAATCATCTCCAGTCATCCAGATGTAAACGCTGCAGGGGAATTAAACACTGTGGTAGCAACCAGTAAATTCCTATCTGAATTAATAGAGGGAAAACCAGCTTATCCTGCCGCCATTAGTTATCTATCGACGGACACGTGTAACGAGGCAGCCGAGTATTATTTCAACACCATCAAAAACTATGTGTCAGACTCACCCCGGGCTACAGATAAATTGCCACAAAACTTCCTGTATCTAGGGCTAATTCACAAACTCTTTCCGCAGGCACATATCATCCATTGCCAACGCAACCCTATGGACACATGCATTTCCTGCTACTTTCAGAACTTTTCCCGCAAAATGGGATTCAGTTTCAACCTAAGCTATCTTGGACAATATTTCTTACAATACCAACGCATCATGAAACACTGGCAAAAGACACTAAATATACCAATGCTAAATGTTCAGTATGAAGAAATGGTAGATAACCAAGAGGGCCTTTCGCGGCAAATCATCGACTATCTTGGACTTGAATGGAACGACGCTTGTCTCAAATTTTACGAAAACAAACGTGCTGCTGGCACCGCCAGCTACGATCAGGTTAAGCAACCGATCTATAAGAAATCAGTTGCCCGCTGGAAACATTATGAAAAACACCTTGGAGAACTGATAGAGATACTGGGCCCAGAAAACGTCTATTAACCACCAATCAACACAGTAGGACAGCCCAACACAATCGTACCACCATGCGAACAACTGTCCCCCATACGCGCGACTGGCATTTTGCTGATTAATACTGTCGCACTGCCTTTAACGATTGTATCTGGTGGGCCAACGCATACGGCCATGTCGGTCGCTCTGGCTGCTGGCATTTTACCGATCAATACTGTGGGGCAACCTGGCCCAGATATAGGCCCACCTACAT
>JBNKYV010000253.1:0-8353 GCA_050301075.1 Gammaproteobacteria bacterium | reverse complement strand
CCGTGCCACGCAATGAATCTTTGTTCACCATGTAAGGCACGTAAGTCTCGGTGTAGCCATGCTCTTGGCTATGCGTGTCCAGCATAAACTGGATCAAGGCACGATGCATACGCGCAATGCCTGCTGACATAACAGCAAAACGCGAACCTGTAATTTTAGCGGCAGTATCAAAATCCAGCTGGCCAAGGGCTTCACCCACATCAACATGATCTTTCACTTCAAAATCAAACTGAGCAGGCTCACCCCAACGACGAATTTCTACGTTTTCGTCTTCAGATTTACCAACAGGTGTTGAATCGTGCGGCACATTTGGCACACCCAGCATAATCTCTTCGATGTCCGTTTGAATGCCCGTAAGCTCCTGCTCAACGGCTTTCAACTCGTCACCCAGTTTGCCAACCTCTGCCAGCAAAGGCGCAATATCTTCGCCCTGCGCTTTCGCTTTACCGATCGATTTGGAACGGGTGTTACGCTCGTTCTGCAACTCCTGGGTACGCACTTGAATCTCTTTACGACGACCTTCCAGTTCGTTGATGCGATCGGTATCAAGCGTGAAACCACGTGTTTCAAGCTTTGCTGCAATTGCCTCTAATTCAGTTCTGATTAGACGAGGGTCTAACATCGGTGTTTGATCCTTTATATCTTTCGTGAAGCCTTGGCTTCTTTACTTATTGCTATTAAATCGCTTTTATTCGTTTACCCAGGCGTTCCAGCGAACCAAATGCCCCGGCTTAATAATCGTATCCAGGTGCTCTAGCACCTTGTCTATGCGCTCTGGAACATCAAAAAACTCCAGTACTAATGGTAGATCCAGCGACAGGTCAGTAAATGATGATTTGTGTAGTTGTCCGGAATCGCCAAAACCGCAAATACCACGAAACACTGTTACACCGCGTAATTTTTCCCAATCGTGCAAACGTTGTAACAGACTCTCAAGATGGCTTTCATGCTCATTCAAATAGATACGCACTACAGACACTTCTAGCATTTTCACAACTGCCTCCCGGCGATGACACCTAACCATGCAGCGCTGACACAGACAACAACGCTGATCAATACATTCATCAATGCACGCATGTGCTCACCCTCTTGAATCAGGTTCAGTGTTTCAAGAGAGAATGTAGAAAAAGTCGTAAAACCGCCTAATAGCCCAACGAGTATCGCGGCACGCCATTCGGGCCCTAGGCTCATACGTTCTATCAACAGGATAGATAACAGTCCCATTAATAGCGAACCCACCACATTCACCGTTAACGTGCCATAGGGAAAATCGCGCCCGGTGATCGAATACACGGCGCTGGATGTCCAAAAACGCAACACAGCACCCACTGCACCACCCGCTGCAATTGCCAGCACCTGACTCACGCGCTTAACTCCCTATGCGAAATATCAACAGACGCAATAGTAGCATTTTTAATCTTGCCACTCGTCATCGCCGCGCCTTTTTGTCCAGCTCGCGCAGGTGAGCCAGCTTATTTGAAATTTTGCCCTCTAAGCCACGCGGCGTGGGAAAATAGTACTGCCGCTCGCCCATATCTTCAGGGAAGTAATTTTCACCCGCGGCATAGGCTTCAGGCTCGTCGTGTGCGTAGCGATACTCTTTGCCGTAACCCAACTCCTTCATGAGCTTTGTTGGCGCATTACGCAGATGAACAGGCACTTCACAGCTGCCATGCTGCTTCACTTCACTCACGGCCGCTTTGTAGGCCATATAAACTGCATTACTCTTCGGTGCGCAGGCAAGATAGATAATCGCTTGCGCTATCGCCAATTCACCCTCAGGGCTTCCCAAGCGCTCCTGCACATCCCATGCATTTAAAGTCAGTTCCAGCGCACGCGGATCTGCGTTACCAATATCTTCACTGGCCATACGCACAACTCGGCGCGCAATATAGAGCGGATCACAACCGCCGTCGATCATGCGAACAAACCAGTACAGTGCTGCATCCGGATCAGACCCGCGCACCGATTTATGCAATGCGGAAATTTGATCGTAAAAGGCTTCGCCACCTTTATCGAATCGACGTGGTGCTCCGCCGGTAATAATTTCATTGAGCAGATCCTCGCTGATCTCGCCAGCTTCTTCACCACCATCACTCCCGCCCAGAGCAAGATCAGAGGCAATTTCAAGAAAGTTGAGTGCACGACGCGCATCACCATCAGCCACTTCCGCCAAACGGTCACGCAACTCTGGCGCCATACCGATACCATTATCAATGCCCTGCGGCTCTTCAATGGCGCGATCGATAATCTGACGAATATCTTCACTGCCCAAACTGCGCAGCACATAAACACGCGCGCGTGATAACAACGCGTTATTGAGTTCGAATGATGGATTTTCTGTAGTCGCACCGATAAAGGTAAAGGTGCCATCTTCCACGTAAGGCAAAAAGGCATCCTGTTGAGATTTGTTAAAGCGATGCACTTCATCCACAAACAGAACAGTCGGACGATTCTCAACATCACGCGCGTACTTGGCTTTTTCGACTGCTGCGCGAATCTCTTTCACCCCCCCCAGTACTGCAGAAATACTGAGAAACTGCGCATTCACCCGCTTGGCAATCAAGCGCGCTAATGTGGTTTTACCGGTCCCGGGCGGCCCCCAAAACACCATGGAGTGAATGCGATCGCTTTCGATCGCCTGGCGCAGAGGTTTATTGGGCCCTAATAGATGCGTTTGGCCACAATATTCATCGAGTGTTTGTGGACGCATGCGATCCGCCAATGGTTGCCATTGGCTGGCAGGAGCATCATCAAAAGGGAGTGACGACATTGCGGCTAAGGCTTATTGCAACTTATTGTTCAACGGTTTCATCCAGCACATCCACTTCGTATGGCAATACGAAGACAAATGTTTCTGGATCAATCTCAGTACCGAGCAATAAATTACCAAATTGCAATTCGGTCAATTGACCAAAGCTGTCTTTAATCTCCAACCGGGACAACTGCTCTTTTTCAACACCTAACATCAGATATTCAAACGTACCGCCGTCAGCAATAGGCACTAGCTTGAACCAATCCATTTCATCGCCACGCTTAACGCGCGAAACATTAAATTGATTACGCCATTCATCGCGACTACTCAACAACAGAGCAGGAGTACCACCCATGGTTTTATCTTGATGTTTGACTGTTACCTGCTCCAGGTCCACGTCATACATCCAGACCTTTTCACCATCGGCAACTATCTCCTGCTCGTATGGTGATTGATAGCTCCAACGAAACTTGCCGGGGCGCTGCAATGCCAATCGACCACGCAGGGTTTGCTGGATACGCATATTGGAATCGTAAACATTTTGAACAAAGTCTGCGCGCAAGGTGTCGTGACGAAACACCTTGGCGATAGCATCTGCCGCCTCTTCTGCGTGAGCAGGCAGCACTGCAAACAGCGAAACCGCCGCGAGAAGAAACATACGTGTGATACGTAACATACCGTTACCTTATTAAGAATTAGTCTTTAATTGGTGGTGGCGCCAACACTTCGCGCTGGCCATTTGATTGCAACGGCCCAACAACGCCAGCGCGCTCCATATCTTCCACCATACGCGCTGCGCGGTTGTACCCCACTTTCAAGCGACGCTGCACACCGGATACCGACGCCTTACGTGTCTCGGTCACAATCGCCACAGCTTGATCGTATAGAGGGTCCGCCTCGTCGCTACTTCCGTAGCCGCCATCAATCACAGCCAGGTCCACAGACTCGGTGCTTGGTCCTTCAAGGATCTCTTCGATATAGTCAGGGCCATTACTTGAGGCTTTCAATGCCTCAACAACGCCATGCACCTCGTGGTCATCTACAAAGGCACCATGTACACGATTAGGCACCGATGTGCCAGGCGGTAAGAACAACATATCACCATGCCCCAGCAGCTGCTCTGCCCCCATCTGATCGAGAATGGTTCGAGAATCCACCTTTGATGACACCTGAAAGGCGATTCGAGTAGGAATATTGGCCTTGATCAAACCGGTCAACACATCCACTGATGGACGCTGCGTAGCGAGAATCAGATGGATACCACAAGCACGCGCCTTTTGCGCCAAACGGGCAATCAGCTCTTCCACCTTCTTGCCGACCACCATCATCATATCGGCCAGCTCATCCACTACGACGACAATAAACGGCAAAGGTTCCAGCGTGGGACGTTCGTCAGTTGGAAAAGTCAGCTCTGCCAATGGATCAGGAATCGGCTCACCCGCCTCAATGGCATCATTGATCTTCTTATTAAAGCCACCAATGTTGCGCACCCCCATGGCTGCCATCAGTTTATAGCGGCGGTCCATCTCCACCACACACCAACGCAGCGCGTTGGAGGCCTCTTTCATATCTGTTACCACCGGCGCCAACAGATGTGGAATACCTTCATAAACGGAAAGCTCCAACATTTTGGGATCGATCATGATCATACGCACCTGATCCGGCGTAGCCTTGTAAAGCATACTCAGAATCATTGCGTTCACCGCCACCGATTTACCGGAACCGGTGGTACCGGCTACCAGCAAGTGAGGCATTTTGGCCAGATCAGCCACCATGGGATGGCCGGCAATATCTTTACCCAGCGCCAACGTCAGCGGTGAATGGGCGTTATCGTACTGGCGCGAAAGAATGATTTCGCTCAGGCGGACCACCTCACGATGATCGTTCGGAATCTCGAGCCCCACCACTGATTTGCCCGGAATAATTTCAACCACACGCACGCTAACGGCCGAAAGCGCACGCGCCAAGTCTTTTGCCAAATTGGAGATCTGACTCACCTTTACGCCGGGTGCTGGCTGCATCTCGAAACGGGTGATAACAGGGCCAGGGTGAACGGCCACCACCTCGACTTCGATATTGAAGTCAGCAAACTTTTTCTCGACCAGACGCGAGAGGGTTTCCAGCGCCTCTTTGGATAACTGCTTACCACTGGCCTGAGCAGCTTCCAGTATCGAAAGTGGCGGAAGATCTTTATTGGTCTGCTCTGGCGCAAACAGTGGCTGTTGCTTCTCTTTCTCTGCGCGTTCAGAAATTTCGATTTTTTTAATAACCGGTTCAATGCGAGGTGGTTTGCGATCCTCAGCCTTTTTAACTTCCTTTTTCACCACTTCAGCACGCTCTTTCTTCACTTTGCGTGCTTCAAGGCGCTCACGGACGACGCCAATCCAGTAACGGGAAAGAGAGATAAATTCGAGTGTGTATTTGCCTGTTAAATCCATCAACCACAACCAGGACAAACCGGTAAACAGCGTAACGCCCGTTAAAAACAGAGCCAGCAGAAACAGAGTAGCACCGATAAAACTGAACGGCGCCTCCAGCCCATGGCCGACCAGATCGCCCAAAATGCCACCAGCCCCCATCGGTAAGGAGGCCGTAGCCAGGTAGTTCAATTCAGCCAGACCACAACCGGCCATCACGGTAAGTACAAAACCACCAAAGCGAAAACCCAGCTCTGAAGGCAACATAGCCTCTTCGGGCTTGCGGCCTTTGAACAGAATCCAGCCGCTGTAAGCGACCATGATTGGAATTAGATAAGAAAAATAACCGAATAGATGCAGGCAGACATCAGCAAACCATGCGCCGACTACGCCACCAATGTTTACCACTTGAGTTGCAGTACCGCTGTGAGACCAGCCGGGATCAGCTATTTCATAGCTGCTCAGTGAAACAGCCAGATACAGCGCAACCGCACCAAATACGAACAAAGCCCCCTCGCGCAGGCCGCGAGTAATATTGCCCTGCCGTGCTGTGGTTTTAGTTTTTTCCTTTTTGCGGGTTGCGTGCGCCAATGTTTGCCCCAAAATTCCGTTTAAAATTTATTATAGTTTCAATCCGTTACAACACAAATACAAGGTAGGATCTCAACGAAAAAAAGCCAGCTATGCGGCGTATTCAGAATTATATAATAGGAAGCTTACCCTTTACCCGTCCTTACACTTGACCTATGATGTGAGTAATTAAGGGTGCGGGGTATTCAAAACACAACATGTTGTTATCGCCCTGCCAGATAAACACTGGATATATACTGTACCACACAACAACAAGGATTTCTGAAGTCTCATGAGTGACGCTAAGCATTGTCGTCTTTTGATTCTAGGGTCTGGTCCTGCGGGTTACACCGCGGCGGTTTATGCGGCCCGTGCCAATCTCAATCCTGTTATCGTTACTGGCCTGCAACAGGGTGGCCAGCTTACCACCACAACTGAAGTTGATAACTGGCCTGGTGATCACGACGGCGTTCAAGGCCCTGAATTAATGATGCGCATGCAAAAACATGCGGAGCGCTTCAACACCGAGATCGTTTTTGATCACATCAACGAAGCCGACCTGAGCACTCGCCCATTCAGATTGAAAGGCGATGCCGGGGAATACACCTGTGATGCCCTGATCATTGCTACTGGCGCTTCCGCCAAGTACCTGGGCCTGGATTCTGAGGAAGCCTTCAAGGGTAAAGGCGTTTCTGCCTGTGCTACTTGTGATGGCTTTTTCTACCGTAATCAACCAGTTGCCGTTGTTGGCGGTGGTAACACTGCCGTTGAAGAGGCGCTTTACCTCTCCAACATCGCCTCCAACGTCACCGTGATTCATCGTCGCGATAAATTCAGTTCTGAGAAGATTCTCTCAGATCAATTGCTGGAAAAAGCCGAAAATGGAAATGTAACTATTGAATGGAACCACAATCTAGATGAGGTTCTGGGCAATGACATGGGTGTAACCGGACTACGCCTGAAATCCAACGATGGAGAAACAAAGGAAGTGGAAGTCCAGGGTGTATTTATCGCCATTGGACACCAGCCAAACACCTCTATTTTTGAGGGACAGCTGGACATGGACCATGGTTACATCAAGGTGAAAGGTGGTGGTCAGGGTAATGCGACTGCGACTAGCGTACCGGGCGTATTTGCTGCGGGCGACGTTGCAGACCAAATCTATCGTCAAGCCATTACATCTGCCGGCGCAGGCTGTATGGCGGCTCTTGATGTTGAACGTTTTCTGGAGAACGGCTAACTCATAGAGAAAGGGGCCTTTATGACTATCAAGTCCTTTTATAGCAAGGAAAGTCTTCCCAACTCGGTGATTGAATCTATGGTGATAGGCAGAGAAGACAAGCGCGATTTCCATCGCATGTCCATTGAATCGGAAGTCAGCTTTAGTCGTCCTGGTTCAAGCGAAACCTTTTTAGGTAAAACTGTAGATCTCAGCGCCACTGGCATCCGCTTTGTAACTCAAACGCCTGTTAAGGTGGGCGAGCTGCTGGATATCGTGGTTAAACCTGGGGTAGACGTCACTCCCCCACTGGCAACTACGATGGCGGTGGTACGGGTGACTAAGGAAGACGATAGTCCTGATTACGACGTGGCAGGTGTGTTACAGCACCCTTAACAGACGTAATCCCCATTCAATGATAACCATATCGGGCAAGGAGGCCTGATTGGACGCTTGGGGAGAGAGTTCTCTGTAGAACCTCTCCCCGCTCCAAACAATTTACGGATAAGCATGGCATCAAACAGTGATAACAATTCCGGGCCATACTGGATAGATCATCGCGACACATCATGCCAGTTTCCACCGGTCGATCATGCGCTCAATGACCCTAACGGTCTGCTTGCCGCAGGTGGCGACCTCTCCCCAAAAAGACTGATTGAAGCCTACCGGCAAGGGATTTTTCCCTGGTACAGCGATCACCAGCCCATTTTATGGTGGTCCCCCAACCCACGCGCAGTCCTTTACCCTGATCAGCTCTACGTGAGCCGTAGCCTGCGCAAAAAGATCCGCCAGCATAAGTTCGAAGTCACCATGGATCGCTGCTTCGAAGACGTACTTATCCACTGCGCCCTGCCGCGCGTTGAAGACCACGGCACCTGGATTACCGATGACATGCACAAAGCCTATCTACATCTGCATAAGATTGGGGTCGCCCACTCCATCGAAGCGTGGCAAGACCACGTCCTGGTTGGTGGGCTATACGGTATCGGTATTGGTCAGATGTTTTTTGGCGAATCCATGTTCGCCCGCGCCACAGATGCCTCAAAAGTCGCCTTCACGCACCTTGTAAAACAACTGAAAAAGTGGGGATATAAACTAATAGACTGCCAGGTAGCCTCCAACCATCTTGCTTCATTAGGAGCGGTCGATATACCTAGAGAAGAGTTTATGAAACTTCTCAATCAATATATCGATGCCTCAGGACAAAAGGATGGCCCGTGGCAGTTTGATGAAGGTTTTGATCCATTAAGTTACATAGGGCCTGTTGACGCTAAATAGAAATCAGCGTTGCAGCCCCCAAAAGGGCTAGGCAAGGCGAGAGGAGAGAAGTTTGGTTAGTCCAAATAAACGACGAACAACGCAGCATAGCGCTTTTTGGAGCGCAACCCGAAG